>JAUIGT010000096.1 GCA_030432615.1 Verrucomicrobiia bacterium | reverse complement strand
CAAGCTCCAGGCCTACATCGCCCTCGGGAACTTCATGACGGTCGCGGCGATGATGGGGATCGACACCTGCCCGATGGAGGGATTCATGCCCACCGCGTTCGACGAAGCGCTCGATCTCGAGCACAAAGGTCTCACCACCGCCGTGCTCTGTCCCGCCGGCTACCGGGTCGAGGACGACAAGTACGCCTCGCTCGCCAAGGTGCGCTACCCGCGCGAGGAACTCATCCGGCACCTCCGCTGATCCTTTCACCCGTTCCGCTTTCGTTTTTCATCGAACCCCGACTCGCCATGTCACGAAACGTCCGCCTCACCCGCATGATCAGCCGCGCCGGCGACGTGGCTTTCCAGCTGAGCAACCTCCACTTCTCCGATTTCTACCCGACCGCCGGCTGGCGTCCCGACATCAACGTCTTTCGCTATGACGACCGCTTCGAGATCTGCGACGATCTCTCCGGTGTCGCCAAGGAAGCCATCGTCGTCGAGGTCCTCTCCGACCGGGTCCGGCTGTCCGGTGAACGCCGCCAGCCCGCTCCCGATTGCGAGGATTGCCGGCAGGTCATCGCCCTGGAAATCGAGAGCGGCCACTTCGCCCGCGAGGTCGTGCTGCCCGCCGAAGTGGAGCCCGACGAGGTGACCGCCCGCCAGGACAACGGCCTGCTCTGGGTCGTGCTTCCCCTCCGCCAGGGTCGCGCCTGACTGATCGCGCCCGCTTCTTCCTCCGCCCTCTCTCCCCTTTTCCCCTCCCCCATGGATCAATTCGATTTCCTCGACGCCAATGACGATCCGGTCACCGGGATCAAGCTGGTGACCGCCGGCGACGACGAGGTGCCCCAGTGGCGAAAGGATCTCCCCGACCTGCTGCCGATCATGCCCCTCCGCGGCGTGGTCGTCTTTCCCGGTACCGTGGCGCCCTTCAATGTCGAGCGCAAGGCGAGCCAGCAGCTGCTCGAGGACCTGCTCCCGCGCGGGCGCCTGCTCGGGCTCGCAACCCAGAAGGATGCCGAGATCGACTCGCCCCACCCCGACGATCTCTATCACGTAGGCGTCCTCGGCGTGGTCCTGCGGATGATGAGGCAGGACGAGAACAACGTCATCGTCCTCATCCAGATCGTGGAGCGGATCCGCTACACCGACTTCGGCCAAACCGATCCCTACCTCAAGGCCCGCTTTGAGATTCTCGAGAACCAGCTGCCGGAAAAGGCCACCGAGGAATTCGAGGCCCGCTTCCTCAACCTCAAGGAAACGGCCATCCGCCTCGTCACCACCAATCCCAACATTCCCGACGAAGCCGCCCAGGCGGTGAACTCGATGGACAATCCGGTGCTACTGACCGACTTCCTGGCGACCAACCTCAGCCTCGACCTGCCGCAGAAACAGCAACTCCTCGAGGACACCGACGTCGAGCGCCGCATGGAGACGGTGCAGAAGATCGTCAGCAACCAGCAGCACATCGCCGATCTCCAGCAGAAGCTGCAGCAGGACGTCGAGTCCGAATTCACCGACGCCCAGCGGCGCGCCTACCTGCGCGAGCAGCTGCGCGCGATCCAGAATGAACTCGGCGAAGGCGACACCGGCGAAGCCCAGGCCGACGAACTGCGCGAGCGCCTCGAGGCCGCCGGTCTGCCCGAGGAAGTCCAGACCGCCGCCGACCGCGAGCTGAAGCGGCTCGACATCATCCCTCCCGCCAGCCCGGAACATTCCGTCATCGTCTCCTACCTGGAGACCCTGGCCGAGCTGCCGTGGAGCGAACTGAGCGAGGATCACTACGACCTCGATCTCGCCCGGGACACACTGGATCGCGATCACTACGGACTCGACAAGGTGAAGCGGCGCCTCATCGAATACCTCGCCGTCCGCAAGCTCAACCCCGAGGGGCGCGGTCCCATCCTCTGTTTTCTCGGGCCTCCCGGCGTCGGAAAAACCAGCCTCGGTCAGAGCATCGCCGACGCCCTCGGTCGCGAGTTCGCCCGCATCAGCGTCGGGGGCATCCGCGACGAGGCCGAGATCCGCGGCCACCGCCGCACCTACATCGGATCGATGCCCGGGCGACTCATCCAGGAGATGCGCCGCGTGGGCACCCGCAACCCCGTCATCATGCTCGACGAGGTCGACAAGATCGGCGCCGACTTCCGTGGCGATCCCGCCAGCGCCCTGCTGGAAGTGCTGGATCCCCGGCAGAACCACGCTTTCGTCGATCGCTACCTCGACGTGCCTTTCGACCTCAGCCAGGTCATCTTCATCGCCACCGCCAACACCATCGATCCGGTCCCGGCCCCGCTGCGCGACCGCATGGAGATCATCGGCATTCCCGGCTACACCGAAGAGGAAAAGCTCCAGATCGCGAAGAAATACCTCGTCAAGCGCCAGCTCAAGGAGAACGGCCTGCTGGTGAAGCAATGCCGCTGGAGCGTCACCGCCCTGCGCTACCTCATCGAATACTACACCCGCGAGGCCGGCGTCCGGAACCTGGAGCGGGAAATCGGCAGCGTCTGCCGCGGCATCGCCGCCGAGGTGGCCCGCGACGCCGATCACGCCGTCAAGGTCACGCCCGAGGTGGTCCGGGAGATTCTCGGCCCGCCGCGTTTCGTTCGCGAAGACGCCATCCAGGTCAGCGCCCCCGGCGTCGTCAACGGGCTCGCCTACACGACCGTGGGCGGCGAGGTGCTCAACATCGAGGCCATCCGCTACCCTGGCTCCGGCAAGGTCCAGCTCACCGGTCAGATCGGCGACGTCATGAAGGAATCGATGCAGGCCGCCTGGAGCCTGGTGCGGGCGCGGGCCGGCAAGCTCGACATCGATCCGGACGACTTCGGGAAATACGATGTCCACGTCCACGTTCCGGCCGGGGCCATTCCCAAGGACGGGCCCTCCGCCGGCATCGCCATGTTCACCGCCCTTGCGTCCCTCTTTTCCGACCGCCGCGTCGACAAGCAGGTCGCCATGACCGGCGAAGTCACCCTCCGCGGACTCGTCCTCCCCATCGGCGGGCTCAAGGAAAAGGCGCTCGCGGCCGAGCGCGCCGGCATCAAGACGGTGCTCATTCCCGCGCTCAACGAGAAGGATGTGCCCGAGATCCAGGAGAGCGCGCGGAAGAAGCTGAAGATCATCCCGGTGAAGACTGTCGATGAGGTTCTGGAGCACGCGCTGCTGAAATCCTGATCAACAGGGTCGGGTGCGGCGGTAAACCCTGTCAGGTCGTTCTGTCGAGGAATGATCGGGCGAAGGCTTTCCTTCAACGCAGGGGCGCCGAGAAGCTGAGGAACGCGGAGTTTTTTCTCTATTCTTTCTCCACGAAAGGCCGCTTCTCCGCGCCTCCGCGTTCAGCCAAGCGCTTCCGCGTTGCCAGGGAGCGAGGTTTCCCACTACGTTGAGGGCATGTCGTCCCGCCGCCAATTCCTCGCCGCTGCCGGCGCATCGCTCGCCGTTCCGTTTCGCGTTTCGGGTTTTGAACCTCAGATCAGGCAGGTGCCCGAACTTGCGGGGAAACTCGGACTGGTCAGCGCCTCGCTCTCGAAGCACATCGCCGAACGTCCCACCGGCGACCAGTTCACCTTGCTCGATTTCCCCAGGATCCTGCGCAACGAACTCGGGCTCACCGTGGCGGACTTGAACACGATGAATTTTCCCCACCTCGAGCCGGCTTACGTGCAACTACTGCGCGCGGCGATCGACGCTTCCGGTTGCGTGGCGACCAACCTGAAGATGAACCAGAAAGTCGATATGGCCTCGGCCGACGCCTCCGAACGTGCCCACGCCATGAGTGTCTACAAGCAATCCATCGACGCGGCCCGGATCCTCGGTTGCCGCTGGGTGCGTCCCCTTCCCCGGGCGGAGACGCCGAACCGGGAACGGCTGCTGGAAGCCTTCGACGAACTGATCGACTACGCCGGTGAACGCGGGATCACCGTGTTGATCGAGAATTTCGGCTGGATGATGGACGATCCCGATTCGGTCGTGGATCTCGCCGACGCCATCGGGCGCGACCGGGTGGCCATCGGTCCCGACACCGGCAACTGGTCGAGCAACGAGATCCGCTACGCCGCTCTCGAGAAAACCTTCCCGCGCGCCGTCACCTGCGACTTCAAGGCCAAGATCCTCGACGGCGAGGGCAATCATCCCGCCTACGACCTGGAGCGCTGCTTCGAAACCGGTTGGAACGCGGGCTTTCGCGGCCCCTGGTGCTTCGAATACGGCCATGCCGATCGCGACACCGCCTTCCGCGGAATCCGCTTCCTGCGCGAGTCGCTGGAGCGGTGGATGAAGGAAAAAGGCGACCCGTGATCCCGGCATTGCCAGGCCTCCCCGATTGCGATGGAATCGGGGAATGCCGAAACTTCTCCGCCTCACCCCCTGCCTCCTCGCAGCCAGCCTCGCTCTTCCGGCCCCCGCCTCCGCGGAGGACGACGACGGGTTTCGCCCGCTCTTCAACGGGAAGGACCTGACCGGCTGGGTGGAGGTGAACACCGCTCCCTCGACCTGGTCGTTCAACGAGGAAGGCTACCTCGTCTGCTCCGGGAAACCGATCGGGGAAATCCGGACCGAGAAGATGTACCAGAACTTCATCCTCGAACTCGAGTGGCGTCACCTGAAACCGAAGGGCAACGCCGGCATCTTCGTCTGGGCCGACGACATCACCGCTCGCGGCCAGCCCTTTCACCGCGGCATCGAGGTCCAGGTGCTTGAGAATGCCTACGGCGACACGCAGAGCCACACCACCCACGGCGACATCTTTCCGATTCACGGCGCGACGATGGAGCCGGTCAACGGACGCGGCGGAAGCCGGGCCTTTCCGACCGAGTTCCGATCGAACCCCAGCCCGGAGTGGAATCACTACCGCATCGAATGCCGCGACGGCGACATCTCCTTGGCGGTGAACGGCAAGGTCGTCACCCGGGGAAAAAACTGCAGCCCCCGCAAGGGCTACCTTTGCGTGGAGAGCGAAGGCGGCATCGTTCACTACCGCAACGTGCGCCTCAAGGAGCTGCCGGACACGCCCATCGAACCGGAGCACATCGCCATCGCCGATCGCGGCTATCGCTGTCTCTATACCGGCGTCGATTTTTCGGGATGGAAAGAGGCGGATGGTTGGGAGTCGAAGGACTGGGTGATGGTCTCGAAGGCGGACGCCAAGCCGCTGGAGACGGACGAGATTTTCTCCGGAGATTTCGGATTCATCGTCGATGTGAAACTCGGCGAAAAATCCGGCGCCCCGAAACTCACCGTCCGCGGCGTCAGCGTCCCTCTCGACGCCACGCTGAAAGGAGCGGAGCCGGTCGGCAAATGGAATCGGATCGAGGGCACCATCAAAGGCGACATCCTCAGCCTGAAAGTGAATGAAACCGAAGCCGGCGATTTCTCGACCCTCTCGGAAAAGGGACCGATCGCCCTGGTCCCGGATGGCCCCGTCGATTGGGCGAATCCCTACGTCCGGGCCCTACCGTGAATCCTTCCACCAAAGTGACACGCCGGGTTCTCCTCGGCGGTTGGTGCCTGGCCTGCCTGCCTCGGATCACGTGGGCAAATCCCGACGATGTCCATGCCACCGAGCCGAAAGGGCATCTACTGATCCACGGGGGAGGATCGCTCACCCGCGACGTCCTGGTTCGTTTCCAGGAACTCGGAAGTGGAGAAAAGGGCCACCTCGTCTATGTGCCCACCTCGCAAGAGGGCGAGATCGAGATCACGCCGGAGTCCGTCCCCGGCTGGCTGCGCGACCTGGGATTCGGCCGGGTCACCGTGCTGCACACCCGTGATCCGAAGGAGGCGGATCGCGAGGAATTCGCCGCGCCCCTCGCGACCGCCACCGCGATCTGGTTCTCCGGCGGCCGGCAGTGGCGGACGATGGACGCCTACCTCGGCACCCGGACCGCGAAAGCATTCCACGAAGTCTACCAGCGCGGCGGCGTCATTGCCGGTTCCTCCGCCGGTGCCACGGTCCAGGGATCCTACCTGGTGCGGGGAGCCCCGGAGGGCAACCAGATCATGATGGCGCCCGGCCACGAGACGGGATTCGGTTTTCTTCCCGACACCGCCATCGACCAGCACGCCATCGCCCGGAAGCGGCTCGACGACATGATCCCACCTTCTCGGCATCTCGATCGATGAGGGGACCGCTCTCCACGTGCACCGCGATGTGGCCACGGTGATGGGAAAATCGAAAGTCGCCTTCTACGACGCCCAGAGCTGGAAGACCCCGGAATCGCCCCGCTATCTCCTGCTCGAAAGAAACGGCCGCTTCCGCCTGACGGACCGGCGGGTTCTGCCGCCCATCAATCCAGCGCCAGCGGCTTGATGGAAAACTCCCGGAAGGCCACCGGGCCGTGGTCGCCCTGGATGCGGAACGGTCCCTTGGCGACCTCGTTGGCGGCGCCGCCGCGGGTCGGGCCGGTGCATTCCACGTTCTCGTGAATGAGCGTGCCGTTGTGCACCACCTTCACGAAGCGGGCGTTTTCCGTCTTTTTCCCCTCGGCATCGAAACGCGGAGCGCGAAACACGATGTGGAAGGTCTGCCACTCGCCCGGCGCCTTGCTGGCGTTGGTCTTCGGCAGCGTTCCCTCGTAGCCCTTGGGGTCGCGATTTTCGTCCCAGCGCTCGTAGATGGCGCCGCAATCGTGAACCGAGATTTCGTCGTCCGATTTGCCGTAACTGTCGAGAATCTGGACCTCGTAGCGTTCCTGGAAATAGATCCCCGAGTTCGAGCCCTGCGGAATCATGAACTCGATCTCCACCTCGACATCGCCGAACTCGCCCTTCGTCACCAGGTTGCCGGTCTTGCCCTCGCGACCGTTGATGAGCAGGCCGGTGCCGGGCTCGACGGTCTTCCACTTCTTCTTCTCCTCCTTGTCGTCGGTGACGGATTTCACGATCTGCCAGTCGTGGGGATCGCGGAAATCATCGAGGCTGGTGAAATCCAGCGAAGCATCGTCGGCGGCGCGGAGACCGGGGGCGAGGACGAGAACGGAGAGAACCAGGAGGCGATCAAGGGTTTTCATGGTCGGAAAAATTCGGGAGGAAGGAAGGGAGCACAACTCAGGCAACCGGGCTGGTGTTGAGCGCCTCGAAGGGCACCTCGTGCGGCAGCACCTTTTCCCGGGCCGCCACGGCACAGGCGACTCCGGCGGCCTCGCCCATGGCGACGGAATTTCCCGTCACCCGGTAGCTGCTGTGGGCGATGAAGCCGCCGCTGATGCAACGTCCGGCGACCATGAGACCATCGACATCGGCCGCGATCAGCGAACGCAGCGGGATGTCGTAGGGCTGTGATTTGAAAGGCTTGCTCTCGATGGCCTTGGTCTTGTCGGGATTGGTGGAGTGGACGTCGATGGGGAAGGTCACCCGGCAGATGCCGTCCTCGAAACGAGCGCCATTCTTCAGGTCGTCGTCGCTCACGGTATAGCGCCCGTGAATGCGGCGCGCCTCGCGGGTGCCGATCTGCTCGGCGGTGCAGACGATCTCCACGTCCTTCCACGGACCGCCCAGTTTCCGCAGCGCGGCGATGAGGGCGTGGTTTTCGCGGCGCGCTTCCAGGGTGGCGCGGGTGACGTCGTCGGCGTCGATGGCGGACACGTTGTATTGGTGATTGGCCATCATGGTGTAGAGACCGTCGTGGATCTCGAAAATGGACGGGCCGCCGTAGGAGGGATCGATGCCGGCACGGCGCAGTTCCTCGAGGAAATTCTGCTTCCCCCGCCCCAGCCCACGGGCCTCGGCGAGGTGATTCACGAAGGGCGCGATCTCGTCGGTCTTCACGCCGTGGAAGAGCGCCATCATGCTCATCGGCTGGGTGACGCCGTCGCCGGGACGACCGAAATCGAAGGCGCAGCCGGCCTGGGCGGCGAGATCGCCGTCGCCGGTGGCATCGATGAAGGTCTTCGCCGTCCACACCTCGCGACCGGTCTTCGATTCGGTGAGGATGGCGGCGAGGCGATTCTTGTCATCGTTGACGGCACCGACGACGCGGGTGAACAGGCGGATCTTGACCCCGGCTTCGAGGAGCATGTCCTCGAGCATCAGCTTCATGGGATCCGGGTGATAGACCCAGGCACTGCTCACGCGCTTCCCATTCTGCTCTGTCTCGAGTCTCGCGATCAGTTCCGCCATGATCCCGGGCTTGTTGAAGCCGTCGAGAATCCAGGAGAGCATACCCGCCGTCCAGATCCCGCCGACGCAGCCATGGACCTCGATCAACGCGGTCTTCGCTCCGCTCCTGGCGGCGGCGATGGCGGCGGCGAATCCGGCGGGACCAGCTCCGCAGACGATCACGTCGTAGTCCCCGGCCACGGGGATGTCGCGGGCTTCCTCGTGGAACCATCCATCGCCCCGGAGCGTTCCCGCGGTGCGCACATGCATGCGCTCGTCGGTGCCGAAGACCACTCCCTCCGGCTTCTTCACTCCGCGCCGCGGCGGCAGCGGGCGATTGTCGGGGTTGACGCGTTCCTGGCCGGGAGCGAGCCCGGACCCGGCGGCAATGGCGCCGGCTCCGGCGGCGAGGCGCTTGGCGAATTGGCGACGATCGAGGGGGGATGACGAGGACATGGGGCGAGACAAGGATTCAGATCAGGTAAGGCGGACCTTTTTTCTCGCACGAAGTCGCGCGCTCACCAAGAGCTTTCGTGACTCGGTCAGTCCACGAAGAGAAACTCGTTGCTGCCGAGCAGGGCCTGGGCGTATTCGGTCCAGGCGCCAAGGTCGGGCGATCCCCCCAGGAAGGCGACACCCAGTTCGCGCTCGCGTGTCGTCGGCGGACGCTGGAAAAGGCGATCGTAGGCCGACTCGACGCGCGCCTCCACCGGGGCCGAAGGCTGTTCGGCCAGGCTTTTCCCGAGGGCTTCCGCCTGCTGCCGGATGAAGGGGCCGTTGAGGGTGAAGAGCAGTTGCAACGGCGTGGTCGTTTCCGGGCGCTTGGGACTGTGGGCGGTGGGATCGGGGAAATCGTGGAGCCGCAGCATCTGGTCGAGGTCGCGGCGGTGGATCTTTCCGTAGAGCGTGCGGCGGTGATTGGTCTCGGAGGCGAGATCGATGGCGTTTCCTCCGATGGTGCGATCCAGCTGCCCGGTGACCGCCAGCATGGCGTCGCGCCAGGCTTCGATTTCGAGCCGCCGTCGCGACATCCGGGCGTAGTGACGATTTCCCGGGTCCCTGGCCTCCGATTCCGGGGCGATCGAACTCTGCTGCCAGGCGGCAGAATTCAGGATCTCCCGGTGGAGCCACTTGATCGACCAGCCGTTGGCGACGAAGCGGGCCGCGAGATCGTCGAGCAGGTCCGGGTGGGTCGGTTCGTCACCCGCGTTGCCGAACTCGCTCGGCGTTTCCACGAGCCCGTGACCGAAATGCTGTCGCCAGACGCGGTTCACCATCACCCGGGCCGCCAGCGGAGCACCCTCCTCGACGATGGCTTCCGCCAGTTCGAGGCGTCCACTGCCCCGCTGGAAACGGCGCGGTTTTCCATCATCGGCGGGAAACGCGGACAGGAAACCGCGCGGCACCGTCTCGCCGACCACGTTGGGATCGCCCCGCATATGCATCTCCAGGTCGCGGGCCTTTCCGTCCACGTATTCGAGCTTGGTGCCGTGCTTGCCGTCGTCCTTGGGCTTCACGTAGAGGGCCGCATCGACGATGCCGTTGGCGGTGGGCACATGATAATGCGGCGTGGCCTTCTGGATGGCGGCGATCTTCTCGCTCAGCTTCGCCAACCGGGCCTCGATATCCTCGGGCGTCGGCTTCTTTTTCTTCAGCGCCGCCTGCTCGGCCTCCAGCTTGGCAACCTCGGCGCGGGCCTTGGCCACCGGGGCCCAGAGGTCCTCGGAAATCGTCGGGCGGTCGGCGAATTTCACCGAGGCGAAGACGCCGGCGATGGCATAGTAGTCGCGGGCCGTGACCGGGTCGGTCTTGTGATCGTGGCAACGGGCGCAGCCGAGAGTGAGCCCGAGGAAGGTCCGGCCCAGGGCATCGACGTGTTCCTCCCACTCATCGGCCACGGTTCCCTTGATGATCTCCGGGGGCAGTTGCAGTTCCTTCCAGTAGGTCGGGCTGAGGCCGAGAAAACCGAGCGCGGCATTTTCCTCCGGAGACAGGCCGGGCAGGAGATCGGCGGCGAGCTGGCGCTTCACGAACTCGTCGTAGGGCAGGTCCTCGTTGAGCGAGCGCACCACCCAGTCGCGGTAGAGCCAGGCCGAAGCCGTCGAGTCCAGCCAGCTGGCGGTCACGTCGGTGTAGCGCGCCAAGTCGAGCCAGTGCCGGGCCCAGCGTTCGCCGTAGTGCGGCGACTGGAGCAGCTCCTCCACCAGGTCACGGACGGCGGCCGGGCGATCCCGGGCGGCGGCATCGGCGAAGGCCTCCACCGCCTCGGTGGTCGGCGGCAGGCCCAGGAGATCGAAATAGAGACGCCGAACCAGCATGCGGCTCTCGGCGGGAGGGGCCGGTTCCAGGCCGGCGGCCCGCATGTCGGCGAGGAGAAATCGATCGATCCGCGTCTGCGCCCAGTTTTTCTCCTCCCCCACCGGCGGTGCATGCTCGGTCAACGGCGCGAAGGACCAGGGACGCTCGTGCCCGGTGGGATGCGCCTCGTCCTTCGCGAACACGGGAAGGCCCGCAAGCGCCACGAGAGTTGCCAGGAGGAGGCGGGCGGCGGAGGCGTGGAGACGACGAGAAAACGCACCGGTCATCACCATGAAGGGAACCGGATTTTCCCCCGTCTGCCAAGACACGCGGTCACGGCATCCCCGATACCACGCCGGGCTTGCCAGCCACGCCCGCCTCGTGGGAGGGTCTCGGAGAATCCCATGCCCCGCTGCTTCCCTTCCCGCATCCCGACAGGCTGCTGCCTTCTTCTTGCCCTGGCCCTGCCGGCCCTGGGCGAGGACACGGCCACGGGCAAGCAACTCGATCCCTTTGCCGAACTGGAACCGGGAAAGCGCGGCCCGGTCCGCTTCACCGAGTCGCCGATCCAGTCGTCCGACCCGATCCAGGTTCGCTATCGGCTGATGGCCGCCGAGACGCCGCCGGACTACGTCGTGTCGCGAGAGACCTTCGAGGTCCTTCTGCCCCCGGATTTCGATCCCGAAAAAAGCCATGGACTCTTCCTCTGGATCCACTCCGGCGACGCCCCGCAGATTCCCCGCGACTGGGAAGCCGTGCTCGCCAAGCACGATCTCATCTTCATCGGGGCGCGGAAATCCGGCAACAAGCGCAACATCTTCGACCGCGTCCGGATGGCCATCGACGCCAATCACAACGCCCGCCAATTCCTGAACATCGACGGCCGCCGCGTCTACGTGTCCGGGTTTTCCGGCGGCAGCCGGGTCGCCAGCATGCTCGGGGTGGCCTGGGGCGACATGTTCAGCGGCACCATCTGTTGCATGGGCGTGAATTTCTACACCGATGTCGAAGCGCCGGACGGCAAGGTCTACGGCATGAGCTACCTCCCCGACGAGCAACTGCTGCCTTTGGTGAAAGAGGCCTGCCGCTACGCGCTCGTCACCGGCTCGAAGGATTTCAATCTCGCCAACACCAAGGGCGCCTGGGAGAACGGTTTCGTGGCCGAGGGATTCCGGCACGCCCGCTTTTTCGAAGTTCCCGATCACGGCCACCGTCCGCCGCCCGCCGAGTGGCTGGAGAAAGCGATCCTGTTTCTCGATGAAGGAAAACGCTGATCTCTCCCCGTCGCTGGTCGCGGTCGATTGGGGCTCGACCAATTTCCGAGCCACCCTCGTCATCGATGGCGAGGTCGTCGAACGCGTCGAAAGCGCCCACGGCATCCGCCATCGCAACGGCCGGGACTACGACGACCTGCTCTTTTCCCTCGTCGGTCACTGGTTCCGGGAGCACCCGAAACTCGACCTCGTCCTCAGCGGAATGATCGGCAGTCGCGAGGGCTGGCACGAGGTCCCCTACGTCGCCGGACCCGCAGGGATCGGGAATCTCGCGGCGGGAATGGCGACCGTTTCCAGCCGGCACTTCGACTCCGTGAGAATCGTGCCCGGCGTTCGCTGGGACGATCCGGTGAGCGGAACCACCGACGTGATGCGCGGCGAGGAAACCCAGGTCGCCGGTCTCCTCCATTCCCTCCCCACCGAGGGGCCGGCCACGATCTGCCTGCCCGGAACGCATTCGAAGTGGATCGTCTGCCGGGAGGGGAAGATCGAACGATTCCGCACCTTCCTGACCGGCGAGGCCTTCGATCGACTCACCCGCGACAGCCTCATCGCCGGAGACGGAAAAACCGGAGCCGATCCGGAATCGGCCGCTTTTGCCCGGGGCGTCGAGCTTTCCACCCAGGCCGGTGGCGGACTCCTCCATCATCTCTTCCTCGGCCGCGCCGAGATGCTCACCGGCCGGGTTTCCGCCGGAGATCTCCCCGGCCTGGTGTCCGGGCTCCTCGTTGGCCACGAAATCCGGGAAGCCCGGGCCTTCGCCGAGGGCCCGGTGGTCCTGGTGGGCCGATCGCCGGCGGCGGAGGCCACCGCCCGGGCGGCGAAACTCCTCGGCCTCGAGGCGCGGCGGGAGGAGGAGGACGGCCACCTGCGCGGGCTCCTCGCCATCGCGGCGACAGCGCCTCCTCGTCACTGAGGCGTCGGCCCGAGATTGGCGACGTCGAACTTCAGCCCGCCAACCCACTTGGCGATGAGATTGTAGAAGGCCGAAGCGATGATGCCGACCACGAAACCCATGGCGCCGTACATGACCGGGATGAGGATGATCATGAATAGCCCCATGCCTCCGAAGAGGGCGAACATCTCCGGTCCACCCGGCGCTCCGGGGCCACCGGTTCCACCCGAGCCCGCCACTCCCGCGGCGCCAGCCGCTCCTACGAGCAGCATGAAGAGTCCGTAGATGAGGCCGAAGATCAGTCCGAGCGCCGCGTAGAAGATGCCGAGAAACAGGCCCGCCTGGAGCACGTGAATTCGTTTCAGTTCCTTTTGCATGTCGATTTTCGTTGGAGTTCCTTCGCCGTCGCCGATCGAGGGCAACTGGTTTCCCTCGATCATGGCAGGTGCGCCCAGAAGAACCAGCCCAGACTCATCGTGCCGGCAATACTCACCAAGGTGGGAAACCAGGCCCTGCGGAAACAGCAGAAGAGAAACGGAAGCCAGCTGAGACCGCTGGTCAGGACGTAGCAGAGTCCCCAGGTCGGGCTCTCCGCGAATGACGCGAAAAAAGAGAGAACGGCCCCGAGAATCACCAGGCCGATCCCGACCACAAGCAGCCATTCGTCCCCGGTCGATTCGTAGTTCTCGGCAATCTGCTCGGCCATGTGTCGACCCATTTGTTTTCCCAACTCCGCTGCAATCGGCGCGGTAGCTTCGGCAAATTCGGTGAGTTCTTCCGCCTGCTGCTCGGCGTGCTCGGTGCGGAATTGCGTTCTCGCCGGTTCCGAAACCAGGGGAAGCGGAACTTTCCGGACGCCGTTCTCATGCACCACGATCATGGCGTCATCCTTGGTGAACGACTTGATCTTTCCCGTCAGCTCCGAACCATCGGTCATCGGGATGCGTCGATCGGGAATTTCCGTGGTCGATGCCGGAGCATCGCCCGGGAACCCCAAAGCGAATACCGAGGCTACCAAAAGTACAGAAACGAACGGAACTTTCACGCTCCCAGCCTCCCGAAAACTCGGCTCGTTTTCCGCTACAAAGCCCGTCCCGGTTTATACCGCACTTGCACCGGCCCGCCCCATGCCCGAAGATCGCCGCGCATGCCCGAAGGCGCCTCCCATATCCTCCCCGAGTCCTCGAAACCGCTCCTGATTTTCGATTTCGACGGAACCCTCGCGCAGACCCTCGAAACCGGCATCGGGATCTTCAACGAGATCGCGCCGGAGTGGGGCCTGAAGCCCGTCACCATGGAGGAGGCGCAGGAACTCCGGAAACTTCACACCCGCGCCCTGCTCGACCGGCTCGGGGTCTCCCGCCTGATGGCGGTCAAGCTGGCCGCCCACATCCGCCGACTCCTCCACGAGCGCATGGACCAGGTGAAGCTGATTCCGAACGTCGCCGATGCCATCCACGAACTGAAGCACGAGGGCTTCCGCATGGGCATTCTCAGTTCCAACTCCGCGGAAAACGTCCGCATGTTCCTCCAGCGCTACCATCTCGACGAATGCTTCAGCTTCATCGAGGCCGGCGTGAGCCTGTTCGGCAAACCGCGCCGCATCCGCAACGTGCTCAAGGTGGTGAAGGTCCCCGCCAGCGAAGCCATCTACGTGGGCGACGAGACCCGCGACATGGAAGCCTCGCGCAAGGCCGGCGTCTGTGGGCTCGCCGTCTGCTGGGGTGCCAACGGCCGCGAGGCGATGATGACGGAGGGGCCCGAGTTCTGCGTCGATACGCCTTCGGAAATGGTCGCCGCCGCCCGGCATTTCGCCGCCCACGGTCCGCCGCAACACTGAGCGAACGACGGAGGCTATCGGGCCTCCCGCAGGTCCTTCCGCTGCCAGCAGCGCACGTAGTCGATCACGAAATCGTCCGGCAGGCGCATGTCGTCGAGTGGATCGTTGTCCCACCCGCCACTGACGTGGGTGAAGCGGAGGAGGGACGGCACGTCGGATACCCGATCCGATTTCCAGCGGCCGACTTCCCGCCCGTTGCAGAAATAGACCGCCTCTCCCGGCAACCAGAGCAGGCCCGCGACCAGGAAGCCTTCTTCATCGTGGCGGACGTAGATGCCCGAAGTGCCGTCCTTCTTGTGCCCCTTTCCATACCCATCCCAGTGAAAAGCCACGTTGTAGCGATGCGGCCCCCAGCGGGTGAGGTGTTCCATGATGTCGAACTCCATCCCGCCGTTGGTGGTCTGCTCTCGTTTCCAACGCGGCGCCTCGGCCGGACCGCGGTCCGGCATCATCCAGAACGCGGGCCACAGCCCCGAAGCGGTCGGCAGTTTCATCCGCGCCTCGAAGTAACCGTAGCGCTGGGTCCACTTGCCGAAGGTATCGAGAAATCCGGTCGCGTAGTCGGTCTCGGCCCCGGCGGGGTCGTCGTTGTGGCGGCCGGTCTTCCGTTCGAAACGCAGCCGAGCCACGCCTTCGCCGATGAGGACATTGTCACGGCTGAAATGACTGCGCTTGTCCCAGTAATTCTCGGTATGCACATTCCAAAGTGAGGTATCCAGGGCTTCGCCGTCGAATTCCTCCTCCAACGTCAGTTCCCACTCCCCCGGCACCGGCGGCCCGGTCGCGCGGCTGTCGGCCACCGGCAACGGCGGCGCTTCCGCCACGATTTCCGTGACCTCGAACTCGCTCGTGCCTGAAACCTCGCCCGACAGGAAGACGACCGCCTCGACCTC
>JAUIGT010000095.1 GCA_030432615.1 Verrucomicrobiia bacterium | reverse complement strand
CGAAGGCGCCCATCAGCAGTCCCAGCGGCAGGGCAACGGCCACGGCGGCGCCGAAACTGACCAGGATGCGCCGCAGGCTGACCCAGACATCGCCGGCGAAACCGCGCTCGGCGAAGAGTTCCCCCAAGGCCGCCAGCACCTGCGCGGGCGGCGGCAGAAGTCGCGGATTGGCGAGACCGCTGGTGGAAAGCAGGTGCCAGCCCGTCAGGAAGCACGCCCACGAAACAGCCGCCAAACCGAGGCGTCCCTTCCACCCGATGGGCTCGAAGAAACGCCAGCCGGGAAGGCGAAAAGGCTGTCGAGAAGAAGTGGCCATCGTCCGCGAAAGCGCTCGGGCGCTCAGCCGGGTTTCGTCCAGGCGCGATCCTGAACCGGCTTGTCCAGCGGCGTGTGGGCGATGCCGTTGGCGAAGTTGCTGATGAGCTTGGTCGCCAGGCCGAGGACCACTTCAAGTCCATGAACGGGTTGGTAGCCGGCGGCGCGGAAGGCCTTCCAGGCCTCCTCGGGAGGATGGCCGCGATGCTCGATCAACTTCCGGGTGAAGGCTCGAAGCGCTTCCAGCTTTTCCTCGGGAACCGGACGGCCCGACCGCAGGGCCGCGATCGTCTCGGGTTCCATCCCCGCCTTTTCCGCCAGCAGGGTGTGCCAGGGCACGCAGTAGGTGCAATCGTTCTCGTAGTTGGCGGTGAGGTAGACCACCTGCCGCTCGACCGGGGAGAGGGAGGTCTGATCGAACAGGGTCCAGAGCCGGACATAACCCTCCAGGGTCGGTGGCGCCGAGGCGAGAATTCGTTCGAGGTTCGGGATCATCCCGAAGTCGGCCATGACCTCCTCCAGCAGCGGCCTCGATTGTTCCGGCGCCGAGCCGAGGTCGTGAAGCGGGAACTGTTCGGGATCGTGATGGCTCATGACACGTTCACAGGAAGGTCAGCATGCGGTCGATCTGGTCGTCGTGGATGGTGTAGAAATCGCGCTCCCATTCGGCGGTCTTCTGCCGGAGATAAATATCCTTCATCTCCCCGAAGACCTCGTCGGCGAGTTCGTCCTCCTCGAACGCCTCCAGCGCATGGCAGAGCGTCGCCGGGAGAAACTCGATGCCCGACTTCCGGATTTCGCGCTTGCTGCGGTGGTAGAGGTTGTCGTTGAGCGGCTCGCCGGGATCGAGTTCCCGCTCGATGCCGTCGAGACCGGCCGCCAGGTGGAAGGCGGCGGCGAGGTAGGGATTCACGCTCATGTCCGGAGCGCGGTTCTCCAGGCAGTAACGGTTGCCCGGCATCCGCATCATGGCGGAGCGATTGTTGCGCCCGTAGGCGATGAGCACCGGCGCCCAGCTGACGTCGAGCATTTCGCCCTGGGCAATGAATCCCTGGTAGCTGTTGTAGGTCGGCGAGGAAACCGCGGTGATCGCCGCCGCGTGCTCGAGGATCCCCGCGGTGAAGTGGTAGGCCAGCTTGGAGGCAGGCATCCCGTATTTCTCCATCAGCGGATTCCCGCCTTCCTCGGGAGCGAAGGCGTTGACACCCTCGGCGTCGTTCCACAGCGACATGTTGAAGTGACAGCCGGACCGGAAATCGTCGGCGAAGGGTTTGGGCAGGAAGGTGGCCACGCAGCCGATCTCCTCGGCGATCTTCTTGGCCATGAGCCGGAAGAAGACGAGCCGGTCGGACATGGTGAGGGCATCGGCGAAATCGCAGTCGAACTCGAACTGGCTGTGCCCGCCCTCCTGGTCGAAGGAATACAACCCCCAGCCCAGCGACTCCAGCGCCTTGGAAAAGGGCTCGAGGAAGTCCATCGCCCCCATGGCCTGGTAGACATCGTAGGCGGGGCAGATCCCGCGATACCTCTGGGGCGAGAGACCGCTTCGTTTGCCCGTCTCGGGATCGACACGGAAGACGTAGAACTCGGGCTCGACGCCGAGATTGAAGGTGAAGCCCATCGCCTTGGCCCGGTCCAGTTGGCGCTTGAGGACCTGGCGACTGTCGTTGGCATAGGGGGCGCCGTGGTAGTAGAGATCACCGAAGAAGTAGGCGAAGCGCTTGTCCCAGGGGCAGACGATCATGGAGTCGAGATCGGGCACGGCGGCGCACTCGTCCTCCTGCGGACCGACCAGCCCCATGCCTTCCATGGCGCCGACGGTGAACAGTTCCGATCCCTTCGCCATCTTGGCGAGCGCGCTGACGGGATTCACCTTGGCCTTGGGCGAACCGTGGACATCGACATAGGTGGAGAGGAGATACTCGACGCCTTCCGCCTCGAGGCGGACGCGGGTCTCGTCGAGCTTGGTCGGATCGACCTGGAAGTTCTCGGGAATGGCGAAGATGGGAGCGAGGTTGGCGGCGTTCATGGTGGTGGGAGATTGCAAAAGCTTGGTGGGTTCGGGAATCGCGGAGGTGGTGATTCCTTCTTTGGAAATTCATCCATCTCCGCTCACAGAACGGGGATGCGGGAGCAGGTGGACCAGTGTTCGGACGGGAGCGGTGGTTGCTCGGCGATCGCCGTTCTCACCTTTGCGGCCAGGGCCTCGACCATCTCGGCGAACAACTCGGCGCCACGCTCCGCGGCGCCCTCGCTGGGACGGCCGGTGACGCCGTTGAGGCTGGTCTGGGAAACCGGGTAGGAGAAGACGGTGCCGTCGGTGCGGTCGGGATCGTCCTCGACCGCTTCCATCTCGACGGTGTCCGGCGCGAGGTGGAGCATGAGGTCGGTCTCGGCGCGGTTGGCATGGAGGTCCTCGGCGTCGCCGAAGAAGTAGGCGCGGATCGACGGACTGAGCAGGAAGGAGTTCACCATCCCGAGCTGGATTCTCCCGAGGTGGCGAAGCCGCAATTGGTCGATGGCGACCCGGAGGACAGCGTCGTTGCCGAAGTGGGAATTGACGATGAGGAGCCGCTCCCACCCGGTGGCGACCATCCAGTCGCCGAGGTCGTTGACGGCGTGGATGAAGGTCTCGTGGCGCAGGGAAAACGTGCCCGGCCATTTCCCCGTGTGCCCCGCGGAGACGGTGTAGGTCAGGGGCGGAAGGACGGGGACTCCGGTGGTCGCGGAGACGGCCTCGCAGAGCCGCGCGGCGATCACGGAATCGGTGTTGATCGGCAGGTGTGGTCCGTGCTGTTCGGTGGCACCCGTCGGCAGCATCAGCATGCGCATGCCATCGGCCAGCAGCGCCTCGATCCGCTTCCACGAGAGACGATCGAGGCACAGAGGTTCCGGGACGGAGGCATCCATGGCGTTCGGGGCGAGGAGAAAGTTGCCGGAGTTGTCGAAGCCCTCTCTCGCCTATTCGACGACATCGTCGGCGGCGGTGAGGCGCGGGATCGAGATCCCCTCTCCCTTCCGGCTTTCGCGGGGATGGATCAGTTCGCTGACGCGGTGCTTGGTGGCGAGGTATTCCGGTTCGATGGCCTGGTCGAGGCTTCGGGGTCGTGGCACCGGCACCTCGATGATCTCGTCGACCCGTCCGGGCTTTGCCTTGAGCACGAGAATGCGATCGGAGAGAAAGACCGCCTCATCGAGGTCATGGGTGATGAAGAGGATGGTGACGTCGATGTTCTTCCAGATCTGCAGCAGGTATTCCTGCATCTGGGCCCGGGTCTGGGCGTCGAGCGCGCCGAAGGGCTCGTCCATCAGGAGAATTCGCGGCTGGTTGGCGAGCGCCCGGGCGATGGCGACGCGCTGCTTCATCCCGCCTGAGAGCTGGAACGGGTAGGAATTCTCGAAATCGGAGAGGCCCACCATCTCGATCCACTGGCGAGCTTCCTGTTCCACGCCGGTGCCGGAGCGGCCGGCCATCTTCGGGCCGAACATGACGTTCTCCTTCACCGTCAGCCACGGGAAGAGGGTGTAGGACTGGAAGACCATGCCCCGATCGGGACCGGGCCCGTGGACCGGATTTCCATCGAGCAGCAGTTCACCTTCGGTCGGCTGTTCCAGTCCGGCGAGGATGCGGATGAGGGTCGACTTGCCACAACCCGACTGGCCGATGACGCACATGAACTCGCGCCGGTAGACATTGAAGTCGAGCCCCTGGAGCGCGTTCACCTTTCCCTCCGGAGAGTCGAAGGTCTTGCCCAGCCCCCGGACGGAGAGAACCACGGGACGCTGTTTCAGCTTCGTGAAACGTTCGGCCACCGCGGGCGACTGCTCGCGATAGTCGGGAAGTGCGATGGTAGCTGGAGCGGAAGCGGGAGCAGTCATGAGGAGGTGAGTTTTTCGGCCGGGAGATCTCGTCGCCCGTTCGTCACCGCGGCAGCATCGGCCCGAAGCGGCTTGATGTCGGGAGGAAGGCGATCGGCCGTGGTGGACGCCACCCAGCGCGGGAGCCAGGTGAGCACCCGCCCGGCGATCCCGACCTTGCGGTTCTGGTTGCCCTCGGCGTAGGGAAAGAGGTGGCGGTGCAGCAGCGCCAGGAACTGGTCGGTGAAGAACCCCATCAGGCCGATGAGAATGATGACCGGGAAGACACGATCGAAATTCCGCCACCGCCCCTGGGTCTCGATCAACTCGGTGAGACCGCTTTTCACCCCGATCAATTCCGCGATGACCAGCCAGGTCCAGGCCCAACCAAGCAGGATCCGGAGGTCGTTGTAGAGATTGGGCATGATGCCGGGAATCACCACCCGGGTCACCAGTTGCCGCTGGCGCGCTCCCAAGGTCTGGGCGGCCTCGAGCAGGGAGACGTCGAGCAGGCGCGTGGTCTTGGCGACGACCAGGACCATCTGGAAGAGAGTGCCCAGCACCACGAGGGCGATCTTGGGCGCATCGTTGGCCGCGAACAGCGCCACCAGCAGGGTGCTGAAGGCGGGCGCCGGCATGTAGCGAAAGAAATCCACGAAGGGCTCGAAGAGGCGAGAGAACATCTGGTAGGTCCCACAGAGCACGCCGAGCGGGAGCCCGATGAGACAGGCGATGAAGAAGCCGCCGAAGACGATCTTCACCGAGTGCGCGAGGCGATCGGTCATCGAGGGTTGGTTCTCCTCCGTCTCGCGCTGAAATTCCTTGATCCCCATGATGACTACCTCGTGCGGCGGGGGCAGGTAGTCGGGATTCGACGGCACGCCCTGGGGAATCATCTGGACGAAGGGCGCAGTCGGGTAGTTGTCCGAGTCGTAGGTCGCCGATGCCGCGGACATGATCTCCCAGTTCTCCCGGGCGATGGCGAGATTTTCCTCGCTGAGCACGGGCTTGGCGGAGACCTTTTCTCCGGTCGCGAGGTCACGCCAGACCCCGTAGATTTTCTCGTCGTCCTTGGCGTCCTCTTCGGTCAACCAGCCGTTGGCGATGGCGACCGGGGCGATCTGTCGCAGCACCTTCTTGTTCTGGCGGGAGGAAAACGTCTCCCCCTCCCCGCGGCGCTTGCGGATGTCCTCATTCTGTTTGCGAACATTTTCCTGAAACTCGGGAAAGAAGTCCTTCCCCACCCGGTCCCCGGCCATGAAGGTCGTGTTCACGTCCTCCCGGTTGGCGGCAATCTGGAGCTGGATGTCCGGATGCCAGATGAACGGGCAGTAGCTGACCAGGCACCAGAGCGCGACCGGCAACAGGAAGGACAACCCGGTCAGGAGGGAATTCCGCCGTGCGCCGAGATCCCGCCTCACCGCAAACCAGGGAACTCGGCTTTCCCGGGAGGGCCCGGCGTCGTGGCGCTTGCCGAAGAGTGAGAACATGGGCGTGAGGATGAGCGGGTGTCCGGTTGAGGGTGTTTCCCGATCAAGGGGAAACTTGTCGTGAGAGAGAGCCCGGTGGCCGGCAACCAGTACCCGACCACCGGGCGAGACGGCAGAAACCTCCTGTCAGAGCATTCTCCGAAGTCGAGCCTTGGAGTCGCTCACTCCTTCATTTCGGCGGCGATCTCCTTGGTGATCGAGGGATCGAAATACTTGTCGATCTCCTCGAGCTTGTCGTAGACGCCGTACTTGACGTTGAACTCGTTGACGATGTCCGAAGAACCGTAGACAGACCCGAGGCCCTCGGCCTTCTCCCACTTCTCCAGCACCTCTTCGAGGCTGAGGATGTAGGTCCCCTTCAGCAGCGGCTCGTATTCATCGGGGGTCAGGTTGACCCGGGCGGCCATGATCTCGAGCGCTTCATCGAGATTGTCCTCGTCCTTGAGGAAATCGACCACGCGATACCAGACTTTCACGACCTTCTTCCAGTCGTCGCGACGCTTTTCCAGGCTCTCGGGATCGACGTAGAGGATGTCGTAGATGATGCCGGGCGCATCGGCGGAGGTGAAGATGGTCTTGGAGCCATCGACCAGCTTGAGGGCCTGGCCCGAGCTGGGCTGCCAGGCGGCGATGCCGCTGACGGCTCCGGATTTCAGCACCTGGGGCGTCTCGCCGTTCGGCGTGTTGACGATCTCGACATCGTCTTCGCCCATGCCGTTGGCCTCGAGCGCGGTGAGCACCAACAGGTGACTCACGAAGCCCTCTTCCACGCCGACCTTCTTGCCCTTCATGTCCTTGACCGATTCGATCCCCGGGGCGGCGATGAACATGTCATTCCCGTTGGAGTAGTCGTTGATGAGAATGGCGACCGCGGGCTTGCCGGTGGCCCCGGTGACGAGAGCGTCGCCGTTGGTCATGCTGCAGCCGTCGAGTCCGCCGGCGGCATAGGTTTCCATCGACTTCACGTAGTCGATCCACTGGAAATCGACCTCGACGCCGGCTTCCTCGAACCAGCCTTTCTTGATGGCGATCTCCCACGGGACCCAGCCGGGCCAGTCGTTGTAGGCGATCTTGAGCGGCTCGGCCTTGGCGAGCATGGCGGTAAAGGCGAAGGCGGCCGTGACGGCCATCGCGCGGCGGACCGACACGAGGGCCGGGTAGAGTTTCCTTTTCATGGGTCTGGATGATGCAGGGTTAGCGGATGCTCGACCGGAGAGTCGAACGGTTGGCACCGGTCGGAAAGAGCATCCGCCGTGCCACCTTCTCGCGGGGGGCACTCGCCCCTACCCCCCGGACCCAATCACCCGATACGCCCTACCCCTCCACCCATTGAAAACCAATTGATTGCGTCATTACTACCAATCAATTCCGGCGGTAATATCGCCCCCATGTCGGCGTCGATTCCGGGACCTCGGATCCGAGAGTGAAACCTCCGGGGCGGAGCCCCCGGATCTGGCGATCGTCATGGGAAACGCCAAAACGGCGGCGCCATTCCTGACGAACCCGACTCGCCCGGCCACGCCTTCCTCACTCTCGATCGAGGCTCGGACGCCGCGGCGGTGGCAGGGTGGACTCCGGCTGATTCTCGGACAACTTGGCTCCGGTCACCGGAAAATCGGGATCTTCCTCTTCGTCTCCCGTTTCCTCCGTGGTCGTCCCCACCCCGCTTTCGTCGGCCTCGTCGCCCCCCCCTTCGGTTTCGTTGCCGGCCACCTCCTCATCGCCCACCTCGAGCGGTTCTGCTTCCGAAGCGCTTGCTTCCTCGGCCGGGACGCCCCTCTCTTCCGCGCCCTGGCTTCTGCGGTTGACGGCATCAAGGACGGACTCGGTCTCCTCCTCGTCCTCCATCAGGGCTACCGGCGGATTGTTGCCTTTCACCAGCCCTTCGAGCCGGGTGTTTCCGGAAGCAATCTGCTCGGCGAACAAGTCGAGTTGGAAATCGGCGAGAAACGCCCGGGAAGCCTTGGCGATGAAATCTACTTCGTCCGCCAGCATGTGCATGACGATCAGCCGAAACTCGTCGTCCTCGACCACGCAGATACATCCGCCGTCATAACCGAAACTCATCTGATCGATACTTCGTCCCTTTCGCACAAAGAAGGCCTGGATATCGTCCACGGCGGTGACCATGTCGTTGATCCGCGCCTCGGAAAACGGAAACAGATTGACCAGGATCTCGGGTCCGCGCACCAGGCAGACGCCACAGACCGTTCCGGCGTTTCTCAGGGCCGACAGGGGGCCTTGGATGCTCTCCTTGCTCATCTCGATGGTAGGATGCCGCGTCGTCTCGGAAAAACCGGAGTCCTCCGCTACTCGTTCATGTAGTCGTTGAGTTGGTTCAGCAGTTCCCGCATCGGCATGCGCCGATTCACGAGAGCGCCCACGAGTTCCGGTTCCCGGGGATCGGACCCCGGATCATAGCGGAATGCCGAAGTCTCCCCGCCATCGTAGACGATTCCGAAAGCGATCGCGTTCATTTCGAGGCGTTCCCCGATGACCTGGGCGCACTCCTGCAGGGTCATCAGTTCCTCGGCAAATCGTTCCGTGTCTCCGCGCCCTGATCGACCGCGGGCGGAGCCGCCGGCGGCGCGGAAAAAGCGGGGCCTTCTCCGATCAAGCGCATCCTGTAAAACGGCGTTCGCCTCCGAAGCGGGCTCTTTGCCTGCTGAATCGCTGGAAATGGGATCGTCGCTCATGAAATCGGCGTAAAACCTCAAGTTCTCCGGAATTCCCGAAAAAGTCGAACAAGAAATCAGCCCTCCAACCCGTCCCGGTGCCCGCAGTCGCAGGAAGTTCTCGAAAAGCGCCAGTTCAGCGGGCGATGCGCCACTTCTCTGGGGATTCGCTGAGGCAAATCATCCCTCCAGTGAAACCATGCTGAATCTTAAAATTATTATTTTTATCATTTCTATTGAATGAGCCTGTTTTTCTTCTATTTTTGGGAAGGAAAACCAAGTTCTATCATGAACCACCGAGCATTCACCTTTACCGAGGTGCTCGTCACGGTCGCCGTGATCGCCGTGGTCGCAGCCACGGCCCACCTGATTCTGGGAGACGTGACGACGGCAGTGCGCGAACAGCGCGCGACCTCCGACATCGATACCCTGAATCGTGCCGTAAAGATCTACCTCGCCAACGGAGGCAATCTCGATGAGGCGGATGAAATCGGCGAGGTCCTCGCCCGATTGAAAAGTCGGGTCTCCGGCGACGAGATCGATCAATCCGTCGGTCTGACCTCGCAACTGATCGATCCCCGGCTTTCCACAAGGACGGTCCAGCGACCCAACGGAGCTCAAACCGTGGTATGGAACGCAGAAGACCTGCGATTCGAGTTCGGACAATCGGACTCGTCGGAAGTCACCGAGATCTTCCTCGATGACGGCATCGCGGAGAACGAGGGCGAGACCGATGAGCGCTCCCTCGCCATGAAATACGCGTCCGATTCCGGCTGGATCTGGGACTACGAGGATCGCACCCCCGCCAACACCAATGTGGGTCCGACACCAATCACCCTGGTTCCGGACACCTCCTCCCCATCCACCCCTTCGGGCACGCCCACCACCGGCACGCCCCCCTCGCCGCCACCGGCGCCGGCACCGCCTTCGATGGGTACCCTGCTTCCCCCGCGAACTTCGGTGCCCGCCGGGACCTATCCCATCTTCGACTACGACCTTGCCGTATCCCTTACCGACCCCAACCCCGCCGGCAGCGCGCAGATGGTCTATTCACTCGATTTCGGAGCGTGGATCAACTACACGGGAACCATCATCGTGCCGGAAGGCTCCACGCTGAGTGTCCAGTCTCTCGCCCTGGCATCCGAATGGAATGACAGCCGAAAGGTCGACTACGCCTACGAGGCTTCCCCCGCGCAGCTGGCACCGCCGAGAATTCTCGCCAGTCGAAACCAGTTCGGGTACTTCTTCGGTCGCACCATCTCCGTGACCCTGGCCAATCCCAATCCCGCCGGTTCGTCTGATCTCGTCTTCCGGCTCGACGGAGGACCGTGGCAACCTTACGCCGGCTCTTTCGACCTGAAACGGGACGACTATCCCGCCGGGGTCAGGATCGAGGCGCGAGCCGAGTCATCCGATTCCCCCTACTGGTCTCCCAGTTCCACCAGCTCCCATGCGCTCTCGGTCGCTCCCGTGGACCTCGCCGGAAACACGAACGGAGCCTTCACCAATCCGATCGGCCCGGCGGGCATGATCACCAACCTGACCGAATCCGGACTCGGTTCCTCTTCCTACTTCGATTGGGGCGACGATGTGCGCCGCAAAGACGACAACATGGGGCAACTCAAGCGAAGCTCCCTGCAGTTCAACGGCCTCGCTTTCACCGACATCGTGGAAGGAAACCGCTTCCAGGTCGGTAGCCTCGACTATTTCAACGGTTCCATCTATTCCGATACCGGTGCCAACGCCGTGACTTTCGGCATCAACGTCGCCATGGCCGCGGACGGCGTGGCCTTCGGCACCACGTTCAACTTCGACTTCGAGTTGATCAACACCGTGAACCTCGAGGATCCGCAGGATCCGTGGCCCGATGCCGACTTCGTCCGGCTCGCCAATCCCACCTCCAGGGAGCGGCTCTACATCGGCGACCGCGAGTACGAGTTTCAGCTCGAATTCGGCGAAACCACCAACAAGGGGTTCGCGCTCTTCGACGAGTTCCACGTTCTCGAGTGGTCCAACGCCAGCGTGAATGTCTACGGGACCTTCTCGGAAGTTCCATCTTCGTCCCCCTGATCCCGGCAAATCGCGCTTTCCCGGCCAAGGGCAAAGACTCTCGCCCTGATCTCCCGCAACCACTCGTCTCGTCCCTGCTCCCTTTCCGCCCTCGATGGTGTCCCGCAGATCAAGGTGATCCGGTCTCCCCGCCGTCGCAGGAGTTCCCGCCCCAGCCACGCCGTTCTCAACATGGGGTGAACCAGGCCGAGGAAGTGGAAAAGCAGCGAGTTGCGCCCCGGAACGAACAGCGGCACCACCGTGGCCCGGTGACGCAGGACCAGCGAGGCAAGGTGGGATGACCAGGGAGCCTCCTCGATTCGTCGTGACCGCCACTGCCAACTGGCGACCTCGCCAGCCGGAAACACCACGAGGCAACCACCGCCCGCCAAGTGACGGGACGCGAGGCGCATTCCCTGCAGGTTCCGTTTCCTCGCTCCTTCCTCGCCGTAGACATCCACCCCGATGAGGTGCGGCTTGAGCGGTTCCACGGAGGCGAGAAAGGCGTTCGCCAGGATGCGGGTGTCGGGCCGACAACCGATCACGAACTCGCCAATGGTGATGGCATCGGCTCCCCCGAATGGATGATTGGCCACCACCACCACGGGCCCCGAGCCGGGAATCTCCGCCTCCCCGTCAACAACAACGCGAAGTCCGAACTGACGCGAAAGGCGCGCCAGGTAGGAATCCCCGCCCTCGTCCCGGGCGGCCGCGGTGAAAAGCCGGTCGAGTTGGTCGTATCCGAGCACCTTCTCCACGCAACCGAAACCCGTCCGAACCAACCAACCGTCCCCGGAAAACCAGGCCGGCAGACCGTTCCTCAAGTCGAGCACCCGCCCGGCTTTCTGATCTTCGTTCGTCATGGCTTTCCCGAAACCGCTCCCGGCAACACATCCGAACTTCTCGGCGGTACCTCGAACCACTCGTGCTCCCGATGCTCTCTCAAGGTTCGCCAGATCTCGGACAGTTCGGGAGGCTGATGCCCTCGGGCCCGATTGGCGGCTCCGATCTCGAAGGCGATTCGCCACTGCTCGCCGAGGTCGCGCCAGGCCTGCCGGAGTGAATAGCCGGGAGAATAGATGTGGGTCGATTCCGAGGTCACCCCATTCAGTTCCAGCACCTTGAAGTTCCGGCCCGCCTCCAGGTCCGCCACCGTCGGTACCTTGAGGTCGTAACGTCCGAAAAAGAACCCGTCGAACCCGCGGCTGAGGGCATCGATCGCCTCCCGCAGCGCCTCGCTGCGATGCGCCCTGCCATCCCGAAACACCGCGCCCCGGCAATGGGTTCCGAGTTCGGTGAGGCGAACGATCTCCCCCGCCGCCGGGATTTCCGCGAGATGCCAGGCCCATTTCTCGAGGAAATACCGCGCCATTTTCACCGCCCGAGGATCGTCGAGAATCAGCTCCTCCATCGTCTTAACTCCATCGCCCGTCACCGTGGGAAGCGATTTCTCCGTGATCGAGAGCAACTCGCCGCGCTCCGCGTCGGGATGGCGAAAATAGAAGACGCCAAACTCGAGGCCGCCGACGAACTCCTGGGCGATCACGGGATGGGCGCATTGCTCGAGGTAGAAGGTCGCCTCGGAGGCACTGCCCACCACCGCCACCCCCTGCCCGCGCTCGCCCACATCCGGCTTCAGCACGATCGGGAAATGAAGCTGTTCGCGCTCCAGGAAGGCCTCGAGCCGAGCCAGCCGAACCGGTGCCGCCTCGGGCTCCAGCAAGGTCCAACCCGCGATCCGCTCGCGGCTCTCGGGGTCGTCGCCAAAGGCACCCAGGATCTCGCTCTTCGACTCCAGGGCCAGCCCACCCAGCGGCATGCCGGGATTGGCGAGGGTGAAAACGGTGAGACTGCGATGCCGGATCGCGAGCCACAGGACCCGAAGGATCACCGGAGGATAGAAGGCCCACATCGGCCAGAACTCCCACTCCCGCACGCGCGCCCACTTTCCCTTGAGAAGCCGGCGTCCCCGGTGAGTCACCGCAAATTCGACCACACGGCTGAACAGCCAGACGACGCCAATGACGAGAACCAGCACCAGCCACGCCGCCTTTTCATAGACCGACAGCCAATCGAGCAGGGCATCCCCGACCTTCATCGCGAACCCGACCAGCACCGGAGTCCACAGCAGGCAGGCCACCGCCAGGAATCCCGCGAAGCGGGGAAACGGATAGCGAACCATGCCGGCAGCCACATAGATCGGTAGGCGGAGGCCGGGGAGAAAACGCGAGGAAAAGACCAGCTTGCCCCCGTGCGCCTCGAACAACCGCCTCCCCTGCTCGACCCGCTCGCGGCTGATGAACCAGCGCACCGGAGCCCGGTCCAGCACGCCTCGCCGTCCCAGCATTCCCAGTCCGTAGAGTCCGATGTCCCCGAGCCAGATCCCCAGCATGCAGCCCAGTGCTGCGAGCGAGTAGGGCAACACCTCCCGCGCCGCCAGCACGCCGCCACTGACACAGGCGAGGTCCTCGCTCACCAGGGTCGACAGGCCCAGCAGCATCGCGATCCGGACGGGCGGCAGCTGTTCCGCCTCACCAAGCCGCTCCACTACGAAATCCTCCGAACGGCAACCGATCAACACCAACGCCACCCCGAAGGTCACCCACGGGACCGCTTTGGTCAGCTGCGACGCCACGTTCTTTCTCATGGCTGCCCGGCCCTTTCCAGGCGGGTTTCGGAGACTCGCGGGGCTTCGCCCAAGTCGAGGCCCTCGGCCTCGTAGCGAAACCACACCTCCGAGTCCGTGACGGTGATCCTACTGATGCTCCAGGTCTGGGCGTCGGACCGATTCATCCGCACACTCCAGGCGGAAGGCGGCTCCTCCTGGCCGCTCGCGAGATCGCCGTGGTGAAATCGGTCGAGCGTTTCCGGAGAAAGCTCTTCGTCCTTCTCCCTCCACGCCTCCAGTTTTTCCTTTCGCCCCGCCAGCACGGCCGAGGTCTCGTAGGACGACGAACACACCGGCATCTCGGGAACGTCCTCCCGCAGGCGACCGTTCTCCGGCCACTTCCAGCTCTTCACCGCGAAGCCCTCGGTCGCCGTTCCCGGAAACAGCATCACCAGGCGGAAGGGCGGATAACAACCGCCATCGATCCCGCGCACGCGGGCGTCGGCGGTCGCGAGCGAATCCACGTCCGCCAGGTCCGCCACCAGTCTCCCCCGGCTTCGCCGGCCCTCCTTCGACTCCGGTCCCGCCTCTCGCTCGTACCAGTTCAGCAACGCGATGGTGACCCCGTGCTCGTTGGCCAGGATCCAGGTGCCTCCTCCCCGGGGATCGACGGGAGCGAGCACCCGGGTGCCCTTCCAGGTGCGGCGTTCGGGTGGCAACGCCGGCTCCCGCGTCTTCCGTTCATCGCGGTTGAAGAAAACCTGGTAGGTTCCCCCGCCGTCGCAATCGCTCCACCAGGTCAGGGTGCACATGGTCCGCTCGTCGGTGGATCAGGATCGAGAATTCGGAAAGTCGGCGGCAACGGGACGGCACTCCTCGGGACACGGCATTCGTGTCACAACAGGTGCAGGCGCCCGGGGCGCAGGGACGAGGGCCGCACCCGACGCAGGCGGACGAATGCCATCGCCGTTTCGTTTTCCTCGTCGGCGGGATACTGCTCCTCCGACACGATCTCCCACTCGATCTCCGTCTCGTAGTCGGGAAAGCGGGGAACGTCGTCCGGCACCTCCTCGCCGAAAGTCGAAAGGTCGAGTTTCGTGAGCACCAGTTCGTCCGCGTAGGGCAGCGCCGCGGCGAAGACGGCTGCTCCGCCGGATACCACCAACTCCTCCGCGCCATCCTCGAACGCTTCCGTGACTGCCTCCTCCGCCGAATGCGCGACCCGGCCGACGTCGATCTCGAAATCGCGCCGATGGGTCATGACGATCGGTGTCTGGTCGGTGAACCATCCGTCCATCTCTTCCCAGGTGCGCCGTCCCAGGAGGACGTGCTTGCCCGCGGTGTATTCCCGGAAATGCCGGATGTCCCGGGGAAGATGCCAGGGAATCCCGCCGTCTTTCCCGCCGATCACCCGCTGGCGATCCATGGCTGCGATCATCGAAACTTTCATGTGGCCTGACTGGGTAGCTTTCCGCAGTCTGCGTCATCCGGCGCGGAAAGGCCACGCGGAATTTGCGGAGTCTGTCCTTCCCGACTATTCTCGATCGTGACTTCGACGATCGTTATTCTCGCCGTGTTCGGGATCGTGGCCCTGCTCCTGGAGATGGTGCTGCCCGGAGGCGTACTCGGTGTCGCCGGCGGGCTCTGCCTCGTGGCCTCCGCCATACTCTGTTTCGTCGAATTCGGATTCTGGGCCGGGTTTGCCGCCTCCGTCGGCATCGTGGTCCTCGGGTTCTCCCTCGCCTGGGGATGGATGAAATTTTTCCATCGCCTGCCGGGCACCCGGAATCTCGTGCTCCACGGCCGCATCGCCGGCGGGGACAGCCGTACCCCGGACACGGAATCCCCGGCCGGAAGAACCGGCACCGCCCTCACCGAGATCGCTCCCTCGGGCAGGGCGGCGCTCGAGGATCAGCGCTTCGATGTTCTCGCCGAATCCACCGCCATCCCGAAAGGCGCCGCCGTCACCTTCGTGCGCCGAACCGGCCCTGGCTGGGTGGTCAGGATCGCGGAACCGGATCCCGATTCGCTCGCAGCGACCGGCAGTTGAAATCAGCCGGGCCGCGGCGGCCGGGAGTCTCATACCGAATCCAAGAAATCACCTGACGATTCAGGGAAGACAAAAAAGGGGATTCAGCCTTCGGCGTTTCTCGGAGATTCGAGTCGGTTCTCCCCGGTTTCTTCGTTGCTCGTCGGTGGCGATGCCTGCATCGCGGATCGCCCCGAAGAAACCGCCCCCGATAATGTTCAGGTTTCTTCCCGGAGAGGGTATCATACCGAATTCCAATAAACTCTGGACG
>JAUIGT010000094.1 GCA_030432615.1 Verrucomicrobiia bacterium | reverse complement strand
ACGCCTCCATCTTCCAGGGTATCCTTTCCCGGGGTGCCGGCGTCACCCCCGCCAACAACCGGGTGATCTTTGGCGATGACGGGGTGGGCATCAAGCCGGTGATTCGGACGGGAACGCCGCTCACCGGGCTGCTGGACACCGCGATCCAGCGAATCAAGGAGGTCGTTCAGCCCCGGGTCAGCGCGACGCCCCAGGTCGGCCTGGCCTACACGTTGAAGTTGGGAACGGGTTCTTCCCCGGTGACCCGTGCCAACGACAGCGGGGCGATGCTCGCCAGCCTGGCGGGCGCCCTCACCGACACTGTTCCGCGGGAGGGCAACCCGATCCCCGGCAGCGGCGGCGCTTTCTTCGGGCAGAACCTGGGACGCGTGTCGGTGTTCAGCGCCACTTCGGTATCGACGGCCGCCTACCAGACCGTACCGGGCATCCGACCGGTAATGGCGGTGATGTCCAATTCCTCGGGTAGCTGGTTGACCTCGTTCTTTCAAGATCACCCGGCCATGGTGCCGACCTTCGGTACCGTCTATGGCGCCCTGCTGGGCGAAACGATGAGCCCGTCGAACACCCTCATCTACCGGACCACGCTCAAGGGCACGGGAACCACCGCTCGCAACAACGAGGCCTTGTTCCAGGAGTTCTCCGGAGCGGTCGCGCGCAAGGGGGATGAGCCCGATCCGACCGAGCCCGGGGTGACCATTCGTCGCATCCTGAGGTTCTGGCCCGGTCCCAACAGCCAGGTAATCTTCCTGGCGAAAATCGGCGGACGCGGTGTTTCGCCCGGGAACGATGTCGCCCTCTACCTGTTCCAGGAAAACGCGGAACTGCTGCGCCTGATGCGCGAGGGCGAGAACGTCTGCGCCTGCGACTGTCCCCGCATTCGGACCATCTCCCGGGTGGATGTCGATCCCGTCGATGGCCGCTACGTGGTCCTCGCTACCCTGGTATCGCCGGCGAAAACCAACCAGGCCCTCTTCACCGGCGGAACCAACTTCGGCAACGCCACCGACCAGAAGGTCCTGCGGCTTCCGGCGCTCCGGCTACGCAAAGGCACCTACTACCAGGCTCGTCCCGGGGATGCGGCCCGCATTCTCAGCCTGACCCTGCCTACGACGATGAACGATCGGCTGGGCGCCGGCGGCAAAGGGCTCGGCCAGGTCGTCAACGAGAACGGCGACGTCACCGTGACGATCAAGTTCGACGACCGGACCACCGAAGTGATGACCGGCATGCCGTGAACGCTCAGCAACTTCGGATATCGACTTTCCTTTGAACCCAACCCCTCGAACCATGAATATCTGTATCACCAAAGCAAGGCGCGTCCGTGGGTGCGTCGTGACGAAGATCTCCTGTCTCGCGTTGGGCCTCCTTTGGTGTGGCCATGCACCCGCCTTCAATCCCGTGCTCACCAAGCTCCATACTCGCACCGGAGAATCCGCCGACGGAGCGAATTTCGGCGCTTCCACTGCCGTCACGGATCGCTGGATCGTGGTCGGCGAACCGAACGCCGACGATCGGGGCACCAACGCTGGTGCCGCCTATGTCTACGACGCTCGAAACGGACGATTCGTCCGCCAGCTGTTGGCTCCGGATGGGGAGGCTTACGATTTCCTCGGGTGGAAAGTGGCGGTCTGTGGCAATGTCGCCGCGGTGACCGCGATCGGAGACGACGATGCGGGCGATCACGCCGGCGCCGCCTATCTTTTTGACCTCAGGAATGGCCGGATGCTGCAAAAGTTGGTCGATCCCGCGGGCAGCGATGGACATCGCTTCGGATTCTCGGTCGCACTCAGTCACGATCTCGTGGTGGTGGGATCGCAATGGCCCGACGCCTTTCAGGGCAGGGCTTTGGTCTTCGAGGTGTCCACCGGGAATGCGGTCCGCGCGTTGAACGGAGGCGATGTCGGCGCCGGCGACAATTTCGGCCAGGCTGTGGCTCTTTGCGGAAACATCGCCGCGGTGGGAGCCCCGCAGATCAACAGCTCGGGAGCCGGCGCCGTCTACCTTTTCGACGTCACGACGGGCGTCGAGCTGGAGAAGGTCACCGCGACCGATGGCGTCAACGGGGATCGTTTCGGGCACGGCATCGCCATCTCGGCGGGACGTCTCGTGATCGGGGCTCCGACGAATTCGGGAACGGGGGCGGTCTACGTCTTCGACATGACGCGGAGAACGGGGCCGGCCTTGACGCAATCGGCGAAGTTTCTCCCCAGCGATTCCAACGTGAGCGATCTCGTCGGGGAATCTGTCGCCGCCAGCGATCACCTCTGTCTCGTGTCCGCCCGGGGTGATGATTTCTTCGGGCAGACCTCAGGGGCTGCCTATCTCTTCGACCTTTCCAACGGCAAGGAGCTGCAAAAGGTTCTCGTGCCGGATGGACGGACCAACGATCATCTCGGGAGTGCGGTGGCGCTCTGCGGCAATCTCGCCGTGGTCGGTGCGGACGGGGATGACGAGATCGAGGAAGACCAGGGCAGTGCCTATTTCGTTCGCGGCTTGAACGGCGCGTTGCCCCTGCTCTCGTTGGCGAAGAGCCGCGACTTCGCGACGGGAACCATCGATGCGGAGTATGCCAGTTTCCAGGAAGCGGTGATCAGTCCCGCGGGCAGGACGACCTTTCGTGCCCGGATGACCGGACCGGGCTCGGGCGGCGGTCGCGACTACGGAATCTGGTCGAATGTGGGCTCGACTTTCGCGTTCAAGCTGCTCCAGCGCAGCCGGGCCGACCGCTTCGGCGTGGTCGGTGGTCCGGGGGTGCGGATCGGCAGCGTTTTCCGCCCGATCCAGGAGCAGGATGGCGAGGCCGTCTTCGAGGCGAGCTTCGTGGGACCCGGGATCAACGCGCGAAACAATCAGGGAGTGCTCATTTCCGATGGGATGACCAGTGAGCTGATTCACCAGACCGGGGAAACCGATCCCGTTGTCGGCGGGGGACAGTTTCAGCGCTTCCTCGAGAACGTGCAAACCCGGTCTCCGTCGCCGGCGTGGCTGGTGACCGCCTACCAGCTGAGAAAGGGCATCGACGGGGTGACCGCCGCCAACGACTCCGGGATTCTCACCGCCACGATGGCGTCCAGCGGGATCGACGGGGATGCCCGGGAAGGGAACCCGGTGGCCGGGGCTTCCGGTGACTTTCGACAATTCTTTGGTCGGGTGGCGGCGTCTTCGTCGGATTCCTTCGGCTTTGCCGCCTACTACCAGCCCCCGGGGGAGGAGCCCATCCAGGGACTCTTCACCAGTCTCGGCGACGGGACCGATGCCGGGGATCGGGTGGCGAGAGAGGGAGGGGACGAGTTTTCCGGGAGTGGAGCCACCTATCGCTCATTTCTTGGGGAAAGCCTGACGACCCTGGGGCAGCCGATCTTTCGGGCCAGTCTCGTGGGAACGGGAGTGAACGCACGCAACAACGAGGGACTCTGGCACAACGATGCGGTGGGCGGAGACATCCTCCTGGTTCGCGAGGGCCAGGAACCGGATCCGGTGAACGAGCCCGGTGTGGTGATCAATCGGCTGCTCGGATTCTGGCCGGTGAGCCTTCACGAGGCCGTCGTCTGGGTGAAGCTGCGCGGTCCCGGAGTCAGGGGCGCCAACGATTGCGCGCTCTACGCCATCCAGGAGCATCCGACCGAGGGAGCGAAACTGATCAAGCTGATGCGGGAAGGGGACCCGGTCTGCGATTGGGATTGCCCACGGGTGCGCACTATCCAGCGCGTCGATGTGAACCCGGATTCAGTCAGCGGTCGCTATGTGATTGTGGCGGCGCTCACCGGCGCGCCCTCCCGAAACCAGGCGATGTTCACCGGGAACGCGTTTCTCGGGGATGCTGTCACCAAGCAGACGCTGAAGCTGCCTCACCTGCAGTTTCGCAAGGGCACCGCCTACCAAGCACCAGGAGGCGAAACGACGAGCATTCGCAGCCTTGTGCTGACGCCCCGGATCGACCGAACGGGTGCAGGCGGGAAGGGCCTCGGCCAGACCATCACGGGCAATGGGCGCCTCATGATCTGCGTCCAGTTCAACAATCGCGCCAAGGAACTGATGATGGGTATCCCGTGAACCAGAGACTGGCGCCTCGAGGCGAAATGCGGTAGCGAAGGGCATGAGTTTTCCTCGATTTTTCGCCCTTCGCTCCGCGCTCGTCCTTGTGGCTGCGTCCGGTTCCGGTCTTTTCCCGGTGGCTGAATCTGCCGGGAAGGATCCCAACGTGGTCGTCTTTTTCGTCGATGATATGGGCTGGACCGACCTCGGTTGTTTCGGGAGCGATTTCTATGAGACGCCGAACATTGATCGGCTGGCGGCGGAGGGGATGAAGTTCACCCAGGCCTACGCGGCCTGCACCGTCTGCTCGCCTTCGCGGGCGGCCTTGCTCACGGGAAAATATCCGGCGCGCCTGCACGTGACCGATTTCATTCCCGGCCACCCGATCGTGAACACGCCGCTGACAATGCCGGACTGGACCCAGGAATTGGAACTCGGGGAGGAGACCATCGCCGAGTTGTTGAAGGAACAGAAGGGCTACCGCACCGCTCACTTCGGAAAATGGCACCTGACGCCCCGGGTCTGGACCGGCGACCCGAACAGCGATGGAGATTTCCCGGCCTTCTATCCCGACAAACAGGGCTTCGACCTGAATTTCGGCGGCTGCGAGCGTGGCGCGCCGGCCAGCTATTTCTGGCCCTACGGCCGTGGCGACACGATGGAGAAGAAGAAGGACAACAACACCTTCCGCACCCTGCCGGCGGAGAGCGGGGGCGAGGGCGTCTACCTGACCGACCAACTCGCCACCGAGGCGGTCGGCGTGGTGGAGAAGTTCGCGAGCGATCCCTTCTTCCTCTACTTCCCGTTCTACAATGTGCACACGCCGCTGCAGGGGCGGCCGGACCTGGTGGAGAAATACGAGAAGAAACTCGCGGCGAATCCGGACGTCCGGCACGGGAACGAGAAGTATGCGGCCATGGTGGAGAGCGTCGATGAGGCCATCGGGCGCGTGGTGGCCGCCCTGGAAAAAGCGGGAATCCTCGACCAGACGCTGATCATTTTTTCCTCCGACAACGGCGGCCTCGAGCCCCAGGCGACGACCAATCTGCCGCTCCGCCAAGGCAAGGGAACGATCTACGAGGGTGGCGTCCGCGTCCCCACCATCATTCGCTGGCCGGAGAAAGCGAAGGCCGGATCGATCAGCGAGGAGCCGATCATCACGGTCGATTTCCTTCCGACCATCGCGGAGGCGACCGGAATCGAGATGCCGGAGAATATCGACGGGCGCTCGCTGCTGCCGCTGCTGGAGAATCCGGAAAGTGCGACTCTCCATCGCGACGCCATCTTCTGGCACTACCCGCACTATCACATGATGGGCGGCATTCCCCACAGTGCGGTGCGGATGGGCGACTGGAAGCTGATCGAACGTCACGGCGAGGAACCCGGGCTGGAGCTGTATCACCTGGCCGAGGACATTCACGAGGACCACAATCTCGCGGCGTCCGACCCTGAGCGGGCGAAGTCCATGCAGCGGCGCCTGCACGAATGGCGGGAATCCGTCGATGCCCAGATGCCGGTCGTGAATCCCGACTACGATCCCTCGAAGCCGACCGGCTGGCAGCGTCCGGGGAATTCGAACTTTCGCGAAATGGACGCGCCGCGGAGGTGAGCGGAATTCTTCATACTATTCCTATTCGCCCGACCGGTGGGAAGGAATAGGACGAAGACGAGGAATACGAATAGGAGGCAATGAAAAAGGCGTCCCGAGAGCCCAGGGGGGATCGAGACGCCTTTTTTGGATTACCCGCACGTGCCGGCTTCGGGGATAGGCCACGTTCCCGTTTCTCAACAGGGCGGGAGCCGCCGGACAGCTTTTGCCTTCCAGCGAAGGCCTGACAGCCGCCATTCAGCTAAAGCCCCCATTAACGTAGTAACGGTCCGGACCTTTTTGTTGCCGAAGTGATCGCACACAGCAGGCGAAATTGATTTTTCACCTCCGATTTTTCAAAGAGCGTTGTCCCGAATTTACGTCCGGTGACAGAAAAGAGACGCGTTATTCATGCCATTCATCGTGGCATTTCAACGCAACTCTATCGGAAGTTTCGCGCGAAGGGAATCCAGAATTTTCCCGTGGGCGGCGTCGATTTCGACACTTGCCAAGGTGCGATCGGGAGCCCGGTAGGTGAGGGAGTAGGCGAGCGATTTCTTGTCGGCTGCCAGTTTCTCGCCGCTGGGGTCGGTGAAGACGTCGAAGAGTTGGAAATTCACCAGCAGGGGCTCGTCGAGACCGGCGAAGAAATTTTCCACCTCGCCGTTGGGCAGGGAGGCCGGTGCCAGCATGGCGATGTCGCGGGTGATAGGGGGGAAACGGGGCAGTTCCTCGAACCGAACCCCGGTGCTCATCACGGAAGCGAGCTTCTTCAGGTTGAGTTCGGCCACGACGATGGGGGTCTCGATGTCGAGTTCGCGGGTGCGGGCCGGCGGCACGATGCCGGCGAGCCCGAGCTTGGTCGGCTTCCTGCCGGCGCCGGCCTCGATGCTGACCGCGCCGAGGAGCCGCTCATCCTCGCCCTCGACGGGAACGAAGGAGACGCCGGGAATGAGACTTTCCAGCACACCGCGAAGGTCGAAGAGATCGACCGCTTCCGGCTTGTTGTCGGCCCAGCTGCGCGCGGTCCGGCCGCCGGTCATGAGCAGGGCGAAGTGTTCGTGCTCGACTTCGCCGCCCTTGGGCGTGGCGGTGAAGACGCGGCCCATCTCGAAGAGGCGGAGGTCGAACTGGTCGAAGCGGACGTTGCGCGCCGCCGTGGCCAGGAGGCCGGGCACGAGACCGGGGCGGAGGTAGTCCTGCTCGTCGTTGAGCGGATTCTTCAACCGGATCGGCGACATGCCCCGATGGCTGGTGGCGCGGTCATCGGCGAGTTGCTCGCCCGAGATGAGCTTGAGGTTGCGCGTTTCGTGGAAACCGAGCGCGGCCAGCTGCGTCTGCAGGCGACGGGCGAAATCGTAGGCCGCATCCGCTTTCGACGAGGGGGAAAAACGGGCCACGGTCGAGCCGGGAACGTTGTCGAGCCCGTAGACGCGGGCGACTTCCTCGATGAGATCGACGGGACGCTCGAGATCGTAGCGGAAGGTGGGAATCTTCCAGGCGGCGGCGCCCTTCTCCAGCCCGAGTCCGGTGAGGATACCTTCGATTTCGTCGTCGGAAATGTCGTGCCCGATGAGATTCCGGCAGGCGTCGTTGTCGAGAGCCACCGGGGCGGGCGGAGCGGGCGTATCGCCACAGATCACGATTTCGGGATCGGCGGTGCCGCCGGCGAGTTCGAGGATGAGTTTCGTCGCCAGGTCGGAAGCGCCGATGACCTGGGCGGGATCGACGCCGCGTTCGAAGCGATAGCTGGAGTCGGAATGCAGGTTGAGCCGGCGCGCGGTGCGGCGGATCGCGGTGGGCGTGAAATACGCGGCCTCGAGCAGCACGTCGGTGGTCGTTTCGGTGACGCCGGTATCCTCGCCGCCCATCACCCCGCCGATGGCGACCGCCTTCTTCGCATCGGCGATGACGAGATCGTCGGCTTCGAGCGCGTAGGTTTCCCCATCGAGCGCGAGGAACTTCTCCCCGGCCTCGGCTTGGCGGACGTGGATGCCCCCCTCGAGCTTGGCGAGATCGAAGGCGTGGAGCGGCTGGCCCATCTCCATGAGCACGTAGTTGGTGATGTCCACGATGTTGTTGATGGGGCGCAGGCCGATGCTTTCGAGTCGTTCCTTCAGCCAGGCCGGGGATTCCTTCACCTCGACGCCACGGATCCAGCGGCCGGTGTAGAACGGGCAGGAGTCGGGAGCGGAGATCCGGATCTCATCGTCCCCGGCGACCTTGGTCGGTGTGTCGCTCTCGACGTGGTGCGGTCGTCCCTTGAGCGGTTGCTTCGCCAGGGCCGCCAGTTCGCGGGCCACCCCGAGATGGGAAAGGCAGTCGGGACGGTTCGGGGTGATCTCCAGCTCGAAGATGGTGTCCTGACCGAACAGGTCGCGGATGGGAGTGCCGGGTTTCGCGGAGGCGTCGAGAATCAGGAGCCCGTCGCTCTCATCCTCCAGGCCCAGTTCCTCGCCCGAGCACAGCATGCCGTGACTCTCCACGCCACGGAGCTTGCCGACCTTGATCTGGAAATCGGGGGTCAACTGGCAGCCGGGCAGCGCGAGCGGCACCTTGTCGCCGACCTGGTAGTTCTTCGCGCCGCAGACGATCTGGCGGGGGCTTTCCGGGCCGCCGCCGTCGTCGACTTGGCAGATCGAGAGCTTGTCGGCATCGGGATGGGGCTCCGAGGAGAGGATCTCGGCGACGACGAGATGATCGAGATCGACGCCGCGCGTCTGCACACCCTCCACCTCGATCCCGGCAAAAGTCAGCAGGTCATCGAGTTCCTGGAGGGAATAGGAGTCGAAATCGACGTGGTCGCGGAGCCAGTTGAGAGAAACATTCATGGAAAAGCCCCTCTTGGAAAAGGGGGGCACAATTTGCGGCGAACGGCCCGCAAATCAAGGCGGAGAACGGTTTCGATTCCGATCCCCCGGTATTCACGGGATGGGAGCCGGCCAGAACGTTCGCGGGGGAACGGGGCGGGATGGGCCCTGGAGGAAAGAAAAAGGGGCGCACCGCGGATCGCGGTACGCCCCGAGCGATGATCGCGGGTGGCCTGTTGGATTCAGTAGAGCGCCCCACGCTCGGCCATCCGCCGCTTCAGGCGGATTTTCCGATACATGCGGAAGGAGCCCAGGATGATGCCTACACAACCGATACCAATCAGCGGATAAGTCGAGTAGCCGAGAAAATCGAGCACTCCGGAGAGAGCGAGCCCGATCATTAAGATTCCAGAAATAATGCTAAACATGGTAATTATAAAATTATCGAGAATTTCCCTTTCCGTCAATCAAGAATTTAACCGAATAGCTCAAGCGAACTGCTCGAGAAAGCGGACGTCGTTTTCGATCAGGAGCCGCAGGTCCGGAATTCCGTAGGTGATCATGGCCAGTCGATCCAGCCCCATCCCGAAGGCGAACCCGCTGATGTTGCCGGGATCGTAGGCGGCGTCGCCCCGGGTTTTCCCGACGGCGGAGAAGACGTTGGGATCGACCATGCCGCACCCGGCGATTTCGATCCATTTCGATTCCTTTCCGGTGGCGTGAAATTTCAGGTCCACTTCGAAGCTCGGTTCCGTGAAGGGAAAAAAGTGGGGGCGGAAACGCAATTCGGTATCGTTGCCGAACATTTCGCGAAAGAAGAATTCCAGGGTGCCCTTGAGATCGGCGAGCGTGACCTTTTCATCGACGTAGAGCCCCTCGAGTTGGTGGAAAGCGCTCAGGTGGGTAGCGTCGATCTCATCGCGCCGGAAGGCGGAGCCGGGTGCGATGATGCGGATGGGAGGCTTTTCCGTCTCCATGGTGCGAATCTGCACGCTGGACGTGTGGGTGCGGAGCAGCTTGCCGTTTTCGAAGTAGAAGGTGTCGCTCTCGTTGCGGGCCGGGTGGTCGGCGGGCGTGTTCAGGGCATCGAAGCAATGCCATTCGGTCTCGATTTCGGGTCCGTCGGCGATGGCGAAGCCCATGCGGCGAAGGACGCCGACGGCCTTGTCGAGCACGTGGGACAGCGGATGCAGGGAACCTTGCGGCAGCGGTCGGCCGGGGAGGGTGACATCCAGCCCGGCGAAGGCGGCGGCATCGCGGGCCGCGACGAGGGCTTCCGCCTTGGCTTCGAGGGCCTCGGTGATGGCGGTGCGCACCTCGTTGAGTTTCTGGCCGACGGCGGGCTTGTCCTCCTTGGGAACATCGCGCATCCCCGAGCTGGCGGCGGTGAGGCGGCCCTTCTTACCGAGGAAGCGGACGCGGACTTCCTCGAGCGAATTTTCGGAATCGATACTCTCGATTTCGGCGAGGGCATCGGCTTGGATCTGGTCGAGTTCGGCGATCATGGCGAAAGGAAAGGATGGGGCAAGAGGGTTGGTTCGGCGATCTGACGAGGTTGAGTCCCGGGCGGATCAATCGAGGTCGAGCAGATCGTAGACGTAGTCGCGATTGTAGCAGCGAACGAAGAGACGGTCGCCCTCGCGGATGAGGAATTCCGGTGCCGAAGCCACCTCGATGCTGCGGACGATGCGCCCGTCGTGGCGGTTGAGCAAGTGGACGAAATCAGGCTCAGCGGTGAAACCGTATCCGGAGACCACGGTATCCCTGATGACGAGAAACTGGCGACTGTTGGCGACGAGTGGTTCCGAGCGCCATGCGAGAGCGAGGGTGTCGAGATTCCAGGCCGCGAGGTAGCCGGTTTCGCCCTCGACTTCGCGGGCGTAGCCGTTGATCCCGTAGCTGGCGTAGATCGTTCCCTCGATGACCTGCACCCACTGGATACGGAAGCGACCCGAGATCCAGGCGGAGAAATCGAGGGCGTGGGTGACCCGTTGCAGTTCGGCATCGAACACCAGCACCCGGTCCCCCTGGGCGAAGTCGGCGCCGTAGATGGCAAAGGGGCGATCGCCTTCCAAGCTGGCGGTGACGACGCGTCTCCCGTCCTCCAGCCGGCCCGGCATCACAGGCGGCAACTGCCCGGGTTGATTCAAGAGAGGATTCGGGATTTCCAGGAAGGGCGAGTCGAGCCCGTTCGCCGACCACCAGGCCTCGTCGTCGGTGATCTCGTTCTTCTTTTCCGAAACGAGCCGGAGATCGATCATTCCCGTCGCCGGAGAATCGAGCGCGCTGTCGGGAGCCGGGACCGGGCGAAATTCGGGGATCGCGGCGTCCTCGGCCGGAAGGGCTCCCGGCGAGAAGCCGAGAACCACCGCGACGAGCGGGAGGAGAGGTCGGGCAGCCGATTTCATGCGGGCAACCTTGGGGGCACCAGGGAAAAGCCGAAAGAAAAAAGCCGGCGTTCGCCTGGGAAGGCGAGTCCGGCTTTTCCGCGAAGTCGCCCGCCGGAGAGGGCGGGCGAGTCAGGAGAGTGGCGCGGGTTTTACGCGGAGGTCGCCTTGGAGTCGAGACCGGCCTTGGCCTGCTCGACGATGGCGCCGAAGGCGTTGGGATCGTGCACCGCGAGATCGGCAAGGACCTTGCGGTCGATCTCGATGCCGGCGGAGATGAGCCCCTCGATGAAGCGAGAGTAGGTGAGGCCCTGCTGGCGGACGGCGGCGCTAATGCGCTGGATCCACAGGCGGCGAAAGTTGCGCTTGCGGTTCTTGCGGTCCCGGTAGGACCAGGCCTGGGCCTTGTAGACGGCGTCCTTGGCGGTGCGGAACAGTTTGGAACGCGAGCCGCGGAATCCCTTGGCTTTCTTCAGGATGCGCTTGCGGCGCTTGCGACTGGCGGGTGCGTTGGTGGCACGTGGCATGGTTGGTTATCCTCCGAACGAGCTGTTGTTTTCGTTTGCGATCCGCCGACTCACTCGTTCGATCAGGCGCCGGTGGGTCATGTTCCCGGGATCGGGAAACAGGCCGCGCCGCCAGTCGGCAGGGATGCGTGGGTCCTCGGGCGGGAAACCGCCGTCGAACGGAAAATCAATCAATCGAAAGGCATTTCCGCCTTCACGCGGGCCTCGTCGCACTTGGCCACGAGCGCGGGCTGGCCGAGACGGCGCAGGCGTTTTGCGTTCTTCCGGCGGTTCAGGTGGCGTTTGCCCTGTTTCCGACGCAGAATTCTTCCGGAACCGGTCACCTTGAAACGTTTGGCGAACGATTTGCGAGTTTTTGCTTTTCCACCTGTGCGAGCCATAGCGGCGGGGAAAGTAGTGGGAATTCGCGAGGGTGCAACCCGGTTTTTTCGGAAATCTCGGGGAAAAATCGGGTCGTCTTCCGCTTTTCGAGAAGCCTGGAAAGTTTCCGCTCCGTCTTGGCGTCGGAATCGCTTAGTTTGAGTTGGCTTGCCACGATTCATGAACGCACACCGCCCACGGAGGGACGCGAAGATCCCGCGCCACTGGCTGCCCCTCGGAGCGATTCTCGCCGGCGTGGTCTTTCTCGTTTCCTGCGCCTCCCCACCGGCAAAGCTGAAGGAAATCCGCATGGCCGATGCGGCGGGGCGGGAAATGGAAGGCCTCGGATTGCATGATTTGGCGTCGATGGCCTGCGAGCAGGAAAGCGCCGAGACGTCCTGCGACTACCTGGCCGATTTCGTCGCGGCGTGGAAGCGAGCGCGGCCGGCAGATGACGAGGGAGTGATACGGCGGGAGGAGGGATCGAGCGCGCCCGGCGGTGAGCCCATCCGGGTCCGTTTCATCGCCGTTTCCCGCGGTGCCTTTCTGCCCAGCTACTTCGACCGGCTCGATCCGGCGAAGGAGTTTCGCGTGAAGGGACTGGCCGAGTATCGGCGCGAGGGCATCGGAGCCCCCCTCCTGGCGGTGCGGGAGAATCGGCACGCGGAGCCGATCGAGCGATTCTTTCCTCCCGAGGCGATTTCCCGGGCGCTGACGGCGGTCGTTCGCGAGACCGGCAGGCGGAACGGTGAGCGCTACCTGGAGATCGAGTTGCTCAACACTCTGCAGCAGGACGAGATCGTGAAGGGGGGAAAGACCATTCCCATCGCTGCAAACACCACGGTCAGTTGGGCCGGGCTGCTGCACCGCGCCAGGCGCCTCGATCGCTCCCGCATCTGGGACACCCTGCGGCGGAATCCCAAGCGCGATCCGCAGCTCTACCTGATGGAACCCTACGATCGGGAAAAGGAACCCCTGATCCTGATTCACGGTCTCTTCGACACGCCGCTGGCCTGGGCCGGACTGACCAACGAACTCTGGGCCGACGAGGAGATTCGCCATCGCTACCAGGTCTGGCATTTCCACTACAACACCTCGGCGCCGGCGCTTTATGCGGGGCGCATCCTCCGGGAGCGACTCCGGGAACTGCGGCCGATGCTGGATCCGGAGGGTGACGATCCGGCGATGCGTTCGACCACCGTGATCGGGCGCAGCATGGGCGGCATCGTGGCCCGCAGCCTGGTGACCGATCCCGGCGATGCATTCTGGGATGCGGCCTTCACCCGGCCGCTCGATCAGCTCGTGCTTTTGGACGAGGACCGGGAGAAGCTGATCGAGGCCTTTCTCTGGAAACCGGACCGCACCGTGAGGCGGGTGATCTTCGTGGCCACCCCGCATCGAGGGAGCGATTTCGCGGACAATCCTCTCGGGAAATTCGGCCGCACCATCGTGGCGCCGCCCAACGGGTTCCGCGCCTTCTACGAACGCGTTTCGAAAGCCAATCCAGGCGCCTTCACCGAGGACTACCGACGCTTGGGGAAAGGAAAACTCGACAGTGTCCACGCGCTGTCGCCGGAGCAGCCCACGCTCCGGATCCTCGCCGACCTTCCGATGATCGAGGGGCTGAAGGTCCACAGCATCATCGGCGATCGGGGCAAGCCCGGGCCGTTGGAAGAAAGCGGAGACGGCCTGGTGCCGTACTGGAGCAGCCACCTCGATGAGGCCGACAGCGAACTGGTGGTGCCCTTCGGCCACCGCGTCCACGAGCATCCGGATGCGATCGCGGAGATCGTGCGGCTGCTGTGGGAATGAGGCTATCGCTGATCCCGGTCACTCGATCTCCGCCACCAATACCGAGCGATCGCTCATGGTGAGCTGGGTCATGATGCGGTCTTCGATGACCGTGGACCCGAGGCCGCGGTTGCCACCGGTGCTTTCGAGAATCACGGGCAGGTTGATGCTGCGCAGGGCGACGGTCTTCCCGAAGAGGGACTGGAAGGTGCCCTTTCGCAGCATCAGGCGGGGTCGATTCCGGTTCTCGATCCCGAAGGTGCCGCCGACATCCAGGATGCCCCGATAGAGTGCCTGGTTGGTGGAGCCCTTGCAGCCCACCAGGGTCACGACGACGGCATATCCGTAGTACTCGGCCTCGGCATCGACGCGGAGAATCCTTCCGACCCGGGCGCCCCCGGTGTCGGGGGCGGTGTCGCCTTCCCGCATCAGGATCTTCCAGTCGGTATCGCTCGCGCAGTGGAGCAGGGCGCAGTCGTTGGTGGCGTTGACCCCGGGACCGCGGAGTTTCACCAGGAGCAGTCCTTCGTCGTTGTCGGCGGCGAAATAGCGAAGGAAGCGGCTGACCACCACGCCCGGCGGAAAAGCGTCATTGGCCACGCCCTCCTGGCAGAGGAGATCGAAGGAGTCGCTGGCGAAGATGGCCTCGTTCCGCGTGCCGGGGACACCGGAGAGCGAGCAGCGGAAGATGCCGTAGCTGTAGCTGAAGGCTTCGCCGAGGAAGGCGCGCAGGGTTCCCCCGGCTTCGGCGTCGCCTTTCCGGGCGATCAGGGTGGCGGGCGAGGCGGAGTAGGGCTTGCTCCACACGGCGGCGTTGTCGGCGGACGAGGCGCCGTCGCCGGTCAGGGCGGTGACGACGCGCATGGGGCTCTCGTTGCCTCCCACCCGGGAATAGACCTGGCCGAAATTCACCTCCGCCAGCGGGGTCGGCGTTCCCTCGATGACGCTGCCGAGCACGCTGAAGGGAGCGGGATCGAAGCCCAACGCGCAGGAATTGCCGCTCCTCGTCACCGGGATCGACCCCGTTTTCAGGGTGGCGTAGAATACGGAGCGACCGACCTCGTTGTTTCCGAGAGGCGGGCCCATCATGGCGAGTTTCTGTCCCGTGAAACCGGCGGTGTTCAGTTCGTCTCCCTCCTGGAAGAGGATGACCGGTCCGGTGCCATCGTCGGAGGCGATGGCCTCGTTGTTGCCGCCGTTGATGCCCGCCCCGGTGCCGCGGACCTGGAAGAGGAGTTCGTCGCTGCTGTAGAGATTTACGGGGTTGCTGATCCGGTTAACCTTCAGCGGCCCGAGCGTGTCCCCGGTGCGCAGTCGCAGCAGCCATTCGTCCCCCCATTTGGCGAAAAGACCCACATTCTGCCCGGGGGGCGCGCCGCGACCGGCCAGGTTCGCAAGGAGGATAGGACCGCCGGAACTCCGGAGCTGGAGTCTCGGGAACGATCGGAAGGTGGCCTCGGCGATCCCGGGAGCCGAGTCGCCCTTCTGGGCGTAGACCTGGGTCACGACTCCGGAAAAAGGAAGGGATATCAGGGAGCGGAGGTAGGCGGCTCCCGCGGCGTTCCCGGGGATCTCGACCTTTCCGGGAGCGCCGACCACCAGGGTGTTGCCGGCGCAGGCGAGAGAGGCGCCGTATTCGTCGAGGTCGCCCCGATCGACCGCCGTTAGCGTGTCGAGCAGGAGGCCGTCGCGGAACGCGTAAACCGCGCCGCAGTCGGTGAAGTCGTCATTTTTCCCCGGAGCGCCAATGAAGGCGGTGCGGCCGCACAACGTCACGGCTTCGCCGAAGCGATCCGAGACGAGACCGCT
>JAUIGT010000093.1 GCA_030432615.1 Verrucomicrobiia bacterium | reverse complement strand
CATCGCGCTCTGAGCCGGTCAACCACTCACGTCGCCGTTGCCAGACGGCGGCGGGATGCGATCCCCGACCGGAATCACCTCTGCTCGATTGAGGTGGTTTCGGAAGGGGAGCCAGGCCTTCGGCGAAAGCGGGAGATGCGGACAGGCTTTCCGTGGCTACGGCGTTGTTCGTCAGTCGCGGTGCCCGCACCACTCCCTTCTCGCGCCTTGTCCCACGAAAAGCCTGCTCCGCAAATCGTCCAGATCTGCTTCCCGTCGGGAGCGGGCGGATGCATCCAGGGGGCAATGTCCGCACCTGTCATCACGACAAACAAACCCGACACACGAGGGGCGGTGGACCGGTTCCGCCGGTTCGTCGCCCCTTATTCTCAGCTCTCCTCGATTCTTTCGAATTCGTTACTTTACGAGATTTATCAAAAATGCCTAACTCTCCAATCCCATGAGCGTCCTGCACAAAAACATCGTTCTGGTTCTCAACCGAAACTGGCAGGCTATCAATATCAAGACGCCTGCCGAAGTCTTCTGCCAGATGGCCACGGACGTGGTCACCGCCCTCGACATTCAGGGCAGCGACTGGATGGTTCCCACCAAGTGGGAAGACTGGAAAGCGCTGCCGGTTCGCGACGACGATTTCAGCATCGGAACCCCTCACGGAGAAATTCGGGTGCCCACCGTGGTGGTGCTGTCCCGCTTTTCCAAGGTGCCGATGAAGCGTCCCAAGTTCAACGCTCGCAACCTGTGGGTGCGCGACGGAGGCCGCTGCCAGTACACCGGGCGCGAACTCAAGCCCGGCGAAGGCAACATCGATCACGTCGTTCCCCGCTCCCGCGGCGGCGCCACCAGCTGGGACAACTGCGTCCTCGCCGCCCGCGACGTCAACAGCCGCAAGGCCAACCGCACTCCCGAGGAAGCCGGCCTCAAGCTGCGCTCCCAGCCCCGCGAACCCCGGGAAGTGCCCGTCACCGTGCTGCTGAAAAACGTCCACGAGATTCCCGATTGGGAACCGTTTTTGATGTAGTGGAGGGAGGGGCTCTGTTCCCGCCCATTCTCCAATGTCACGGTAGAGACGTTGATCAACGTCGCCCTCACATCTTGGGCGGGCACAGAGGTCCGCCGTCCAGATTTCCTTCCGTGCGGCCTCGAAGGGATTCCCGGAGAGGTTCCGCCTATCGGAGCGAAAACCAAGTAGCTCAATGGTAGAGCAGCTGACCTGGAATCAGTTGGTTGCCGGTTCGAATCCGGCCTGAACCAAAACGCCGCTTTTCCACCTGTCGGTCCCGCCTCGGCGGGACAAATCGCAAACGGGCTTTGCGAGTCTGATCTCTCCCCGAAGTCTCCATCTCTGTGTGGCGACCAAGGGTGACATCGTGATCTCCCGCCCGGGAACGATGACAGGAGGAGAAGCGGCCTTTCTTTTCTCGTAGGCCGGCGACTCCTGTCGCGGCTTGTGCCGTTTGGCTTTTGCTGCCGCGACAGGAGTCGCTGGCCTACGCCGGGTCTGTCGATCCCGTGTTTCCCTTTCAACCTGACAGGGTTGGGTCGCTGACCTGACCCTGTGGAGTGGGACGACGCTCGATCGCCTCAGCCATCCGGGGCGGGCGAGACGCCCGCGCTCCCAGTGAAGAAAGAACGAACACCGTTGCCCCGATTCTCGATCTCTCACTTTTTCGAAATTTACCAACCAACCAATAAACCATGATCGAAATCATCACCGCCATCATCATCCTCGTGATCGCGATTCCGGCGGCCTTCACCGCCTTTCGGCTGATCAACGAGTCCGTCGAATCCGTCACGGTCTGGGACTACCAGACGGGGCTGCATTTCCGGCACGGGCGTTTCGTGGAAACGCTCGATGCCGGGAAGCATCGTCTCTGGGGACGCGGCCACACCGTCTTCCTCTACGACGCGCGCATCACCGAGCTGGTGGTCGCGAGCCAGGAGGTCATCACCGCCGACAGCGCCACGCTGAAACTGAGCGCCGTAGCCCAGTGGAAAATCGCCGACGCGCTCAAGTATCACGAGGCCGCCCAGGATCCCAACCAGGCTCTCTACACCCGCATCCAGCTGGCCCTGCGCCAGGTGATCGGCGGACTGGAACTGGACGCGATCGTCGAGCGGAAAACGACCTTCGGCGATGCCCTGCTGGAGCGCGTTCGCGACACCGCGCTGAACGACTTCGGCATGAAGGTGGAGGCGATCGATATCCGCGACCTGATGCTGGGCAGCGACCTCAAGGGCGTCTACGCCGGCGTGCTCCACGCCCGCAAGGAAGCCCAGGCCAAGCAGGAACGCGCCCGCGGCGACGCCGCCGCCCTGCGCACCCTCGCGAACGCGGCCCGTGTCTTCGAGAACAATCCCGAACTCTTCCGCCTGCAGTACCTGGAAACTTTGAAACAGGCCGGCACCGCCGGCTACGGCAACCAGCTCATCATCGGGGTGCCCGAGGAATTGCTGGGCGCGGTGAAGAAGTCGTGAATCAACGACACGAGTTGCCCCCCTCCTAATCCAAGGAGTAAATACCAACATAACCAATTCAACGGTGGAGACGGCTTTCGAACTACGATCTGGCTCACTCGTTTTCCCTCTCGAGCCTTTTCAAGATTTCCGAAGCCGAATAGCCACCACTTCGACCACTGACTTTCCCCCATTCCGCTTGAATCAATTCAAGATCCTTCCGAGCTGCGTCATAGTCCTCGGATCGAAGTTCTTCCGAAAGTATCTCCCACAGCTGACCGGTCGGGCGGATATTGTTCCCATAGTGCCAGACCTGTTCCCGCTTAATGCCCAACATGGCGACAGGAAAAACACCAGCTATCACGATGACTCCAATCGCTCCCACCATCGTTCCCCGTTGCCACGATTTGGGAAGAACAATCGCACCGACAACTGCGATCACAAAAAGCCCAATGGTCGAGAAGAAAGCAATCAACGACATATTTAAAAAATAAGCGAAACCGCGTCACACAGCCATGATCAACTCCCGAATCTCCTCCAGCGTCGCCAAGTGCCCTCGCCCACCGAGCCCAGTGGCGTTGAGGGCCGCGGCGGCGCTGGCGAAAGTGGCGGCTTCTTTGACGGACCAGCCGCGGATGTGGGCGAAGAGAAACGCACCGTGAAAGACATCGCCGCAGCCGGTGGTATCGACGACCGCCTCGACGGGGAAGGCCGGTTGATGGAAGACCTCGCCCTCCTCGGTGGCGAACCAGCTCCCGTTGGCTCCATCGGTGACGGCGGCGATCCTGGCCCCGAGCCCGATCATGGCGGCGAGCTGTTCGCCGGTGTCTTCGGATTCGGCGAGGTTTTCGGCGAAATCGCGGGCGCTGATGTGGATGTCGACCAGCGGCAGGAGCTCGCACAATCGCTCGTGGTAACGCCCGGCGCCGCCGTCGAAGGAGACGAGACCGCCGGCTCCGCGGATGGCGAGGGCGGCATCGACGCAGGCCGGCCAGTGACGTCCGTTGAGATGGAGCACCTTGGCTTTCTTGATCGCATCGAGCGGCATTTCGTCGATGGACAGCGGGGTGAAGTCGCCGGGCGAGAACACCACGTGGCGGGCGCCGTCGCCCTGGCGCACGAGCACGGCGCCGAAGGTGGTCTGGCGCTCGGGTTCGAGTTCGAGGTAGCGGGTATCGACCCCGGCGGCGCGGTATTCGTGGACAACGAGGTCGCCGCGCCAGTCGGCGCCGATGCGATCGACGATGGCGGATTTCGCGCCCAGTTTCGCGGCGGTGACGAGCGCAGTGGGAACTGGTCCCCCGCCCTGCAATCGGCTCTCGATCACCTCGGTGACGCCCTCGCCCTCGGGAAACTCCTCGACCACCTTGAGCAGGTCGATCATCGACATGCCGATGCCGACGATGTCGAAAGAAGGCGCGTCCGAAGTCGTTTCCATGCTGGTTCATGCTTCGGTGCCGATGGCATTCCAATCAAGCGGGGCTTTTGGAATCAGAAGAAAGGGAAACGCGTATGGACGCGGATGAACCCGGATCCCGGGCAGCGAATCTGTTTCCCTTCTTCCTGACTTCCCCCTTCTTGTCATCCCGAGCGCAGCCGAGGGATCTCGCACTGCCCAGGAAAGGTGCGAGCCACCGAAAAGTGAATGCCTGCCCCGTGGCTTCAGCGCCAGACCCGGGGAACCAGATTCCCGGATCGGGAGATCCCTCGGCTGCGCTCGGGATGACAAGAGGGAATCCGCTCGGCTTCGTTTGCATTTACCTGCTGAGACTACGACCCGTTTGACCACACTCTCATGACCTCTCCATTCACCCTCGATCAAGCTCGCAGCCGCGATTGCCTGCTCCTCGAATGCGTCACCGGTAGCCGCGCCTACGGGACGGCGACGCCGGAGTCGGATACGGACCTGCGCGGCGTTTTCGTGATGCCGAGGCGGCTGCTCTACGGACTGGGTTCGGTCGATCAGGTCAGCGACGAAACGAATGATGAGACCTACTACGAGATCGGGCGCTTCATCGATCTTCTCACCAAGAACAATCCCAATATCCTGGAAATGCTCTACGCGCCGGAGGACTGCGTGCGCTTTCGGCATCCGCTGATGGACCGAATCCGTCCCGAGTGGGTGTTGTCGAAAAAATGCCGCGACACCTTCGCGGGCTACGCGGTGACCCAGGTGCGCAAGGCGCGAGGTCTGAACAAGAAGATTGTCAATCCCATGGACGGGCCGCGGAAATCAGTGCTGGAATTCTGTCACGTCGTCGATGGCCAGGGCTCGGTGCCGCTGAGCGACTGGCTGGCGACGCGCGGCCTGCGGCAGTTCGATTGCGGGCTCGTGAAGATTCCCCACATGCGCGACGTCTTCGGGATCTATCACGACGCGACCCGGGATCTCGGCTACCGCGGCATCATTCGCTCGGATGATTCCACCGAGCTGAACCTGAGCAGCATTCCCAAGGGCGAGGAACCGATCGGTTGGATGAACTTCAACAAGGACGGCTACAAGAAATACTGCCGCAAGTATCGCGAATACCACGATTGGCTCGCCAATCGCAACGAGGCTCGCTACGCGACCAACGTGGCCCACGGGAAAAACTACGACTCCAAGAACCTGATGCACACCTTTCGCCTGCTCGACATGGCGGAGGAAATCGCCCGCGAGGGGCGGATCACGGTGCGGCGCCCGAATCGCGAAGAGTTGATGCGGATTCGACGGGGCGAATTCGAGTACGACGAACTGATCGAGAAGGCGGAGGAAAAGATCGAGCGGATCGAGGCGCTGTTCGCGGCGTCGGATTTGCCGGAAGAACCGGACCGCGAGGCACTGGAGGAAGGATTGGTCGAAATCCGGGAACGGTGGTATGCGGAGAAAGGAACCGCTGATCTTCGCTGATTTTCACTTATGCTCTTGGAACGTGAGTCTATCTCGTCGATCGGGGCGGGCGAGACGCCCGCGCTCCCAGTGGGCTCATCTTGATCCGTCCTTTCCGATGAAAACCCTGATCGTTCCCGACGTGCACAATCACACCGAGGAGGTGGAGGAACAGGTAGCACGTTACCCGGCGGACCGGGTGATTTTTCTCGGCGACTACTTCGACAGCATCGGGGACTCGCCGGAGATGGCGGCGGACACGGCACGCTGGCTGAAGGATTCGATGGCGCGTCCGGAACGACTTCATCTCTGGGGCAATCACGATCTCTGGTATCGATTTCCCGACAATCCGCACGTCTGCTGGGTGGGATCGGGTTTCACCTTCGAGAAACTGGAGGCGATCTCGTCCATCCTCACGGCGTCCGACTGGGCCAAGCTGCGACTGATGCATTTCGTCACCGACGACATCCTGCTGTCCCACGCCGGAGTTCGGGAATCGATCTTCGCTCATCCGATTCGGGGCCTGGAAAAGTCGTGGCTGGAGGAAGCCTGCCTCCGGGCGATGGACGACGCCGAGGCGGCGCTGGACAACCCGGTCCTGGGCGAGTTCGGGATCGTATGGCTGCGCTGGTGGGAGATGACGGTGCTACCCGAGTTTTCCCAGGTCGTCGGCCACACCGTGGACCTCTCGCTGCGGGTGGACACGGAGGGAGAGCGATTCAATCTCTGCCTCGACACGATGGGGCGTTACCTGGGCTGGATCGAGGACGATGGCGTCATGCAGGTGATCGACGATCATCGACAGACGGTGGTGTGGCGACACGATGCGGTGCCGCGAGAAGGGTAGTGCTTCAGGCGCCGCGAAAGGCACACGAGCGATCCGATACCCGCGTGCCAGGGGACGGAAGGGCCGTCATCCCTTCACCGCCGATTCGCAGGCCTTGATGTCGAGTTTCCCGGAAGCCAACTGGGGAATCTCCTCCACTTCCACGATGGTCTTGGGAATCCAGAGGCTGGCCACGCCTTTCTCGAGCAGTCGGTAGCGAAGGTCGGTCACATCGAGTCCGGGCTCGGCGCTGAGAAGCACGAGCGCCTCTCCCTTGGCTTCGTCGGGCACGCCGACGATGGCGATCTTGCGTTCCGATTCGTTGTCGAACCCGAGCGCCTCGTTGATGGCCGCCTCGACGGTCTCGTGGGGAACCATTTCCCCGCCGATCTTGGAAAAGCGCGAGAGGCGGCCCTCGATGAAGAGGAATCCATCCTCATCGACGCGGCCGATGTCGCCGGTCTTGAACCAGTCGTGCTTGATGACCTCGGCGGTCTTCTCGGGCTGGCCGAGGTAACCCTCGAAGATGTTGGCGCCCTTGAGCCAGATCATGCCGCTCTCGTGGAGGGACATCGGCTCGTCGGTATCGGGATTGGTGATGCGCACCGCCACCCCGGGAATGGGCGCGCCAACGGAACCGGGGCGATGGTTGACGAGGATGGGACGCTTGTCGTTCGGCCCCTCCGGCTCGGGATCGGGGAGGTTCACGTTGGACACCGGGGAGGTCTCGGTGAGCCCGTAGCCCTCGAGCACCGGCTTGCCGAAACGCTTCTCGAAGGCTTCGGCCAGTCTCGACGGCAGCTTTTCCGCGCCCGTGACCACGAGCTTGGCCGAGGTGAGCTGTTCCGGCTTGGCCTTGCGCAGGTATCCCCGCAGGAAGGTCGGCGTCGCCAGGATCAGGCTGATCTTGTGAGTCTCGATGAGTTCCGCCAGCTTGCCGGTATCGAGGGGGCTCGGATAGGTCACCAGGGTGAGGCCCTCGATGATCGGGTACCACAGCGTCACCGTGCAACCGAAGCTGTGAAACAGCGGGAGGCAGCCCAGCACCTTGTCCTCCGACTTGAGGTCGATGCGGGAACCGAACTGGTTGACGTTGGCGAGCAGGTTGCGGTGCGAGAGCACCACGCCCTTGGGATCGCCGGAGCTGCCGCTGGTGAACAGGAGCACGGCCTCCTCGTTGCCGCCTTTCTTCGGCAGCCCGATGACCGAGGCGAGGAGTCCCGCCGGCAGGATCTTGGAGAGCAGGAACCAGAGCGTGATCTTTCCCTTGAGCCGCGGCAGCACCCGCTCGATGTGAATGAGTTGCTTGTTCGGCGGCCAGGGAAAGCGGCTCATCTTGCGGACGAAAGGATCGGCGGTGAGGAACTTGTCTATGCCGCTCTGCTCGATGCAGGAGGCGATCGCCTTCTCCCCGGCGGTGAAGTTGAGGTTCACCGGCACCTTGCCGGCGAAAAGCACCGCGAGATTGGCCAGCACACCGCCCTTGCCCGGGGGGAGGATGATGCCGACTCGCGGCTGCTCGGTCTCCCCCTTGATATACTTGGCGAGCACCAGGGCGGCGGCGAGCAACTTGTCGAAACGCAGCTCCGACCCGTCGTTGCCGTCGATGATGCTGTCGGTGGCTCCATGTTTCTTGAGTCCGCGCAGCAGCGCCCAGGCGAGATGGGTTTTCAGGATGGGACGCCGGGAAAAGGCGGCCTCGCCGGCGATGAGCAGTTCCTCCTGGTAGTTCGCCAGGGTCACCGATTCGCGCTCCAGGAGTTTCCCGAAGGAGAGAACGATTCGCTCCAGGTCGCGGATGTTCTCGATCGCCAGGCAGGTCTCGGCCGGGTGCTCGACAAAGAGCGGCAGCACCGGGGCTCCCACCTCGATGAGAAACGCGAGCAACGAGGAGGGCACCGTCTGCAGCTGACCCGCGCGAACCAGCGATCGCCCCGGGACGAAGATCAGCACCGCGTCCTCGGAAACCAAGCCGTGCACCTGTTTCTTGAAGGTATCGAGGAGGGATTCCTCCGCCGCGAACTCGATGGCCTCCACGTCTTCCTTCTCCAGGTGAGCCTGGAGAAGGGCGTCGTATTCGAACCCGCGCTCGATCAGGAAGACCAGTCGCCGGTCTCCGAACTGCTTCTCCAGGTGCAGCAGGTCCTGGAAATCAAGGTGGTTCGGCAGGACCAGCATGCCGCCGGACGCGGGCACGTGCTCGTCGCCGATGAGTTCGAGGTGGGACTTGGAGGAGGTGGCCATGGATCGAATGCGGAATTACGGGACGCGGTTTTGGAAATTTAGCCTTCAAAAATCCCGGGGAAAGCTCTTTAGTCGGCACTCTGCCGAAATGCCGGGACCTTGAACAGCCTCAAGCCACCCGGCTTTCCGCGCAACATCCCACCTCCAGCAGACCCATGGCCGATAAAAACACCGAGTCGAAATCCACCGTTCGCTATTCCCACCAGCAGTATTGGAGAGCGAACCTCAAGTGCGTCGGCGTCCTCCTGGCGATCTGGTTTCTCGTTTCCTACGGCTGCGGGGTGCTCTGGGTCGATGCCCTCGACAAGTTTCGCATCGGCGGATTCAAGCTCGGTTTCTGGTTCGCCCAGCAGGGCAGCATCTACGTCTTCGTTCTCTTGATCGTGTTCTATGTCTGGTACATGAACCGACTCGACAAGCACCTCGACCTCGCCAAGCAGCAGGATTGATCGGTCTGCTCGACAACCGCTCTCCTCCCCCCGCATTTTCCCGGCCTACCGCCTTATCGTTTTCCGCTCTCGCCTTTTCTCCCCCTAGCCACATGGATTCCATTCAGATCTGGACACTCGGCATCGTCGTCGTCACCTTCATCCTCTACATCGGCATCGCCGTCTGGTCCCGCGCCTCCTCGACCTCCGAGTTCTTCGTCGCCGGCAAAGGCGTCTCCCCCCTCGCCAACGGCATGGCCACCGCCGCCGACTGGATGAGCGCGGCCTCCTTCATCTCCATGGCCGGCATCATCGCCTTCGCCGGACGCGATGGTTCCCGCTACCTGATGGGCTGGACGGGCGGCTACGTGCTGCTGGCGCTCCTGCTGGCGCCCTACCTCCGGAAATTCGGGAAATTCACGGTGCCGGACTTCGTCGGCGACCGCTACTACTCCGGCACCGCCCGCGTCGTCGCGGTGATCTGCGCGATCTTCATCTCCTTCACCTATGTCTGCGGCCAGATGCAGGGCGTGGGCATCGTCTTCTCCCGCTTCCTCGAGATCGAGGTTTGGAAAGGCGTCGTCATCGGAATGCTGATCGTCTTCTTCTACGCCGTGCTCGGCGGGATGAAGGGCATCACCTACACCCAGGTCGCCCAGTACTGCGTGCTGATCTTCGCCTTCATGGTGCCGGCGATCTTCATCTCCCTGCAACTGGCGGGAAATCCGGTGCCCCAGCTCGGTTTCGGGTCCGAATACCAGGACACCGGCCAGTCGGTGCTCGATCGACTCGACTCGCTCAGCGAGGAACTCGGCTTCGCCGCCTACACCGCCGGCTCGATGTCGACCATCGACCTATTCTGCGTCACCGCCGCGCTCATGCTCGGGACCGCGGGACTGCCGCACGTCATCGTCCGCTTCTACACGGTCAAGACCATGCGCGACGCCCGTGTCTCGGCCTTCTGGGCGCTGCTCTTCATCGCCATTCTCTACACCACCGCCCCGGCGGTCTCGGCCTTCGCCCGGCTGAACCTCATCGACACCCTCAACGAGAAGAGCTACGCCGAGGCGCCCGAATGGTTCAAGACCTGGGAAAACACCGGGCTGGTCGGCTGGCTCGACAAGAACGGCGACGGCAAGATCCAGTACCGGGACGGAGCGCCCTTCTCCCTCATGGAAGGCCAGTCGAAACTCGAGCCGGTCTTCGCCGAGGAACGCGGCGAATTCGGCCAGCGCATGGTCACCAATCCGCCCACCGACAACCCCAACGAACTCCTGGTGAACCGCGACATCATGGTGCTGGCGAACCCGGAAATCGCCGGCCTGCCCAACTGGGTCATCGGCCTGGTCGCCGCCGGGGGGCTCGCCGCCGCGCTTTCCACCGCCGCGGGCCTGTTGCTGGTGATTTCCACCGCCTTCGCTCACGACCTGGTGAAGCGGACCTTCAAGCCCGATCTATCCGACCGGCAGGAACTGGGCCTGGCCCGCATCGCCGCCGGTTTCGCCGTGGTCGTGGCCGGTTACTTCGGGATGAATCCGCCCGGCTTCGTCGCCCAGGTGGTGGCCTTCGCCTTCGGCCTCGCCGCCTCGAGCTTCTTCCCCGTCATCATCATGGGCATCTTTTCCAAGCGGATGAACAAGCAGGGCGCCATCGCCGGGATGATCGTGGGCATTCTCTTCACCGCCACCTACATCATCTGGTTCCGCCTGCTCCACCCCGAGCAGAGCACCCCGGAAAACTGGCTCTTCGGAATCTCGCCCGAGGGCATCGGCACCGTCGGCATGCTCCTGAACTTCCTCGTCGCCATCGTGATCTCGAAATTCACCCCGGCCCCGCCCGCGGAGATCGGGGAAATGATCGAGCGAATCCGCGTGCCCGAGGAAGCGATCGAGCAGTCCGACGCCTTCGATCCGGAAGTCTGACCGTATCCGGGAAAAACGATCAGGAGGCTTCGACCAGGTCCTGCTTGATCTGCTCGAAGTCTCCTTCCTCGCAGCAGCGGACGAAGCCCTCGCAATAGGCCTTGAGCCGGTCCCAGACGTGCCGGATCTCCTTCGACTCGTCGGGGGTGATGGTGTTGTCCAGGGCCGCCTGGCTGATCACCGCGAGGAGCCCGGCGAACTGCTGGACGATCTCGTGGGTAGCGGGAACGACCTCGTAGCCCTTCTCGCAGGAACTTTTCGGATTCCGCACGTAGTAGCCCCCCGCCTTGTGGCAGATCCATTCGGCGAGAGCCGGCTCGCGGGTCAGCTCCATCAACTGGGAGACCCGGTCGAGCGGATTCCGGCTGCCGGAACCGGAATCGTTGTTGGGCTGCGCCCATTTGTAGACGAGAGAAAGGGAGACGCCCATTTCGGAGGCGATCTCCTTGGGGCCGGCCGGCGAGTTCTCGAAGGCGCGTTTCAGGACTTCGTGGGATTCCATGGCGATGAGTGTGGCGAATTGGATTTGGAAAAACAAGCGCGATAGCGCGACAGCGATGCCATGCTAGCAGGCGGCGCGGAATCGCAACCGTTACAATCGATTCCGACCATTATAATCGCGCGCCGTTCCCGAATCGCTAACCTGATTTCGCCCATCCAGGGGGGTAAGAGACCGGACGGCCGCAAGGCCGCCGGTCTTGACTCCGGGATCGGTTACTGCTCATCCTGAGCGGCGATCGAAAGGGGGAATCATCCAATGCAAGACGTCATTCAGCAAGCCACGACCTGGTACACGTTGCCACTCACCATCCTGGTGGCTCTCCTGGCCGTCTACTGGCTGCTCGCCATCGTGGGTGTCATCGGCTCGGACGCGCTCGATTTCGACGTCGATCCGGGAGGACCGGACCTGGATCTCGATGTGGACGCGGATGTCGACGTCGATGCGGATCTGGACGCCGACCACTCCATCGACGCCCACCACGGGAGCGGAGGAGTCGGTCTCGCGGTCCTCCGGTTCCTCAACTTCGGCCAGGTCCCGGGCATGGTCGTCATCAGCATCCTCGTCTTCACGATGTGGCTGGCCTCGATGATTGGAAATTTCCTGTTCAATGCCGCCGGGGCGGCCCTCGTCGCGGTCGGCATTTTCCTGGCCGCGCTCCTCGTCGGCGCTTTGCTGACCAAGGCACTCACCCTGCCGCTGGTGCCGGTATTCCGCTCCCTCAACCAGGAGGGAGACACCCACGAATCCATCGTCGGGCGGGAGTGCCGGGTGCGCTCCGGTCGGGTCACCGCGGACGGTGGCCAGGCCGAGGTCGAGCGCGAGGGCGCGTCCTTTCTCATCAACGTCCGCGTCGCCCCCGGTCGCGAACCACTCGCCAAGGGGGATCTCGCGCTCGTCGTCGATCACGACGAAGCCAACCAGTTTTTCCTCATCAAGTCACTCCAAGAAGTTTAACCAAAACCCAAAGTCATGCCTGAATTCTTCTCAAGCCTCAGCTGGATCGTGGTCGTCGGCGGCCTGGTCCTGTTTTTCGGGATCATCGCACTGGTGATCAAATGCTTCCGAAAGGTTCCCCAGGGACTCGCGCTCGTGCGAACCGGATACGGAGTCACCAAGGTCAGCTTCACCGGCAGCCTCGTCATTCCGGTCCTCCACCGCGTGGAGTTCATGGACATTTCGGTGAAGCGGATCGAGATCGACCGAACCGGTGCCGGCGGCCTCATCTGCAAGGACAACATGCGGGCCGACATCAAGGTCGCCTTCTTCGTCCGGGTGAATCCCACCGACAAGGACGTCAAGAACGTCGCCCAGGCCATCGGTTGCGAACGAGCCTCGAGCCAGCCGGCGATCGAGCAGCTCTTCGACGCGAAGTTTTCGGAGGCCCTCAAGACGGTCGGAAAACGCTTCGATTTCATCGAGCTGTATGAAGAGCGGGAGACATTCCGCGACGAGATCCTCAAGCTCATCGGCACGGACCTCAACGGATTCTCCCTCGAGGATGCCGCCATCGACTATCTCGAGCAGACGCCACTGGAAGCGCTCGATCCCGACAACATCCTCGATTCCGAGGGCATCAAGAAGATCACCGAACTGACCGCCACCCAAGCGAAGCTGGCCAACAACATCCAGCGGGACAAGGAGAAGGTCATCAAGCAACAGGACGTGGAGGCCCGTGAAGCCATCCTCGAACTGGAGCGCCAGCAGGCGGAGGCCGAGGCCAAGCAGAAACGCGAGGTCGAGTCCGTGCAGGCTCGGGAGGAAGCCGAGACCGCCAAGATCCAGGCGGAGGAAAAGCTCAAGTCCGAGCGTGCCCGCATCGCCACCGAGGAGGAAGTCGAGATCGCGACCCAGAACAAGGAGCGCGAGGTGCTTGTCGCCCAGCGCAACAAGGAACGCACCGACGCCGTCGAGCAGGAACGCGTGAAACGCGACCGCGAACTCGAGTCGATCGAGCGCGAGCGGGTCACCACCCTCAAGGACATCGAGAAGGAGAAGGCCGTCGAAATCCAGCGCAAGGAGATCCAGGATGTGATCAAGGAGCGCGTCGCTGTCGAGAAGACCGTGGTCGAAGAACAGCAGAAGATCCTCGATACCGAAGCCTTCGCCGGCGCCGACCGCGAGAAGCAGGTCGCCGTGACCCTGGCCGAGAAAGCGGCCCAGGAAGAACTCATCAAGAAGATCAAGGAAGCCGAGGCCGCCAAGGAGGCCGCCCAGCTCAAGGCCGACCAGGATCTCTACGAGCGGGTCCGTCTCGCCGAAGCCGAGAAGCAGGCCGCCGAACTGCACGCCGAAGAGGTCGTCATCAAGGCCGAGGCCGAGCAGACCGCTTCGGAGAAACTCTCCGTCGCCAAGAAGACCCTCGCCGAGGGCATCGCCGCCGAAACCGCGGCCACCGGACTGGGCGAAGCCGAAGTCATCGGCGCCAAGGCCGACGCCGAGGCGCGCGGCATCACCTCCAAGGCCGACGCGATGAAGAAATTCAACGAGGCCGGCAAGGAGCACGAGGAGTTCAAGCTGGAACTCGAGAAGGAGAAAGCCGTCGAGCTCGCCGAGATCGACGTCCGCCGCGCCATCGCCGCCAAGCATTCCGAGATCCTCGCCGAGGCCCTCAAGAGCGCCAAGATCGACATCGTCGGAGGCGAGACCACCTTCTTCGATCAGATCACCAACGCCATCACCAAGGGCAAGGCGGTCGATCGCCTGGTGGACAACAGTTCCACCCTCAGCGACGTGCGCGACACCTTCTTCAACGGCGATCCGGAGTATTTCAAGAGCCAGATCGCGAACTGGATCGACCAGTTCGGGGTGTCGAGCGAGGACCTCAAGAATCTCACCATCTCGGCTCTGCTCACCCGCCTGATGGGCGAGGCCGAGGACGAGGCCACCAGGACCAAGCTCGGCGCCCTGCTCGGCGCCGCCCGGCGCTTCGGCATCGGCGAGGACGAGGCCGGCAGTGCGTTGAAGAAGCTGGGTGCGTGAGAGCAGAAAGGAGCGCGACGATGCCTCGTCGCCCCGATGCCAGCGCGAACCACCCCGAAGTCACGCCATGAGAAACGGTAACCATGAGCCTTTTCGCCGCTCCCTCGTGGAGTGGCGTGAGGCGAAGGAGGGCCACAAGGGCTGGCACTCGCGCGGTTACCTCCCCCACTTCGACGACCCCACCTTGATCCAGACGGTCACCTTTCGACTTGTCGATTCGTTGCCCCAATCGAAACAACACCTTCTCGAAATCGAAGACGAAAAGGAAAAACGCCGAAAGATCGAAGAGTGTCTGAACAAGGGCTACGGATGCTGCTGGCTACGCCGCCCCGACCTCGCAGAGAAAGTCGAAGACGCCCTGCTTCACTTCGATGACCAACGCTACCGGATGCTCGCCTGGGTGGTGATGCCCAATCACGTCCACGCAATTTTCGAGCCTCTTCACGGATTTTCCCTGGGTGAAATCATCGACAGCTGGAAGGGGCATACCGTGAACGTAGCGAACCGAATTCTTGGGAGAAAAGGTCACTTCTGGGCCAAGGATTACTTTGATCGCTACTTCCGCGATGTGGAGCACTTCCGAAACGCGGTTCGCTACGTTCACGAGAACCCGGTCAAAGCAGGCCTCTCCGAGACGGCGGAATCGTTTCCCTGGAGCAGCGCTTGGGAAGGAAGAATGAAGGAACCCGAACTAAAGCCCGACCATCGAGGAAATTTCGTCGGTTAGGCTCTGAAGCGACGAGGGATCGTCGCGCTCCAATATGCCCGAAGAACCCACAGCTCCCGAGGAAACCTCGGCCAGCACCTCCGCCCCCGACCAGCTCGAGGGCGGCGCCTACGAGATCATCCGCAACCGACTCTCGATCCAGGGAGCGGAATTGCGGAAACGCCTCGGAAAACTCAACGAGGAACGGCAACAGGTCTTCGGGGCGGTGGAGCCTTCGCTCATTGCCACGGACCGCATCTCCACCGAGCACAATTGCACCCCGCGGGACCTCATCGCCATCGGGGGCAACCGCTTCCTCTTCGGCTTCAACGTGCAGTTCGGCCTCAAGTCGACCACCGAACTCGCCGACGTCTTCTCCGCCTACCAGTACGATCCCGAGAGCCACGCTTTCTCCG
>JAUIGT010000683.1 GCA_030432615.1 Verrucomicrobiia bacterium | reverse complement strand
CCGGGTGAGGGAAGGTGCGGCACCAGAAGGTGTAGAGTCCGCGGCGATAGAGTCCGTCCCCGGAGTCGGCCTGCCATTCACGCCGGGGGAAATTCAAATGCTGCCAGTAGCCGGCCGGCTGGTAGGGCTTCACGCTCTGGCCGCCGATTTCCTTGACCAGGAGTCCGCCCAGTTCGAGCGCGGTGTCGCGCACCAGTTCGGCTTCCAGCCGCCAGCGGCGCTGGCGGGTCAGCCAGGTGTTGCCGGGATCCTTTTCCTTCGCTTCCGGAGAAGGAATCGAAGTCTGCCGATAGGCGCTCGACATCACCATGGAGCGAACCAGTTCCTTGACGTTCCAGCCCCCGTCCCGGAATTCCACCGCCAGCCAGTCCAGCAGTTCGGGATGGGTGGGCGGCTGTCCCTGCCCCCCGAGGTCGGCGAGATCCGGGGAAATGCCCTTCCCGAAGAACAGTTTCCAGGCGCGATTGACGAAAGCGCGCGCCGTCAGCGGATTCTCGGGATCCACGATCCAGCGGGCGAGATCGAGCCGCGTGGCGCGGCGCCCCTCGATGGAGGCGTGGGTGAGAAAATCCGGAACCGCCGGCTCCACGATCTCGCCGCTCTCGTCGAGCCAGTTGCCGCGGGGCAGGATGCGGGTCACCCTCGGCTCCTCCAGGGCCTCTGAGACGAGCATGGTGCGGACGCCCTGGTCGATGGTTTCGAGCCGCTTCTGCCAGTCGGCCAGGTTCTTCCGGTGGCTCGCCAACTCGGGCGCGATGGTCCGGTAGTGGGCGGCGACCAGGTTCTTCTGCCCGGCGTCGCGCTCCGCCTCGGTCAGCCGCAGGACATTCTGGACCTCTACGGGAATGTCCAACCCACCCGACAAAGCCGGTGCCGGGGAATCGGTGATGGAGAGCCGGAATCGACCGATGGCGTGCTTGGCATAGGGCGACTCGTGGCGCATCGTCACCTCCAGTTCCCCGCCCTCACCGAGGTCGACGGGCTGGGCGAAGAGAAACATGGCGGTGCGGTCCTTGGCTTCCTGGTGACCATTCCCGGCCCAACCCGTGGCCCGATCCTTGTCGATGGCATTGGCCACCGGATGACCGGGCTGCTCGTAGTCGGCCCTGGCTTCCGCGATCGCCACCGGTTTGCCGCCCGTTTTCACCACGAAATCCGTGAGCACGAAATTGCCGTTGCCGCGGGAGAGGCTCTTGTTGGCGAGGCTGCCGTGGGTCAGGGCCTCGAGCCGCAGGCCCGTCACCTTGCCACTGACCGGAAGCGTGACCACGTAGGTGTCCTTGTCCGGATTGCGCCGTCCCTCGGCCAGCACCGAACCGTCGGGCTGAAGCTTGAGGTCCTGCCGGCCGGTCGATTTCATTTCCGCCGGCTTCACCACCCGCCAGTCGGATTCACCGCCCTTCAGTTTCGCGATCACTTCCGCTTCCCAGCCCGCCTGTGACTTCGCGACCTTTTCCGCAAGGGTGGCGTCGGCGGCCAGCACCTTGGGCAGGGTCTTCTCCTCCAGGTTCTTTCGCAGGGACGCCATCTCCGCCTCTTCCTCGGGGGTCGGCAACTTCAGGTTTGGCTGGCGGCGTCCATTGGGGCGCTCCTTCACGTCGGCGAAGAAGGCGGACATCGAATAGAAATCCTTCATCGTGAAAGGATCGTACTTGTGGTCGTGACACTGGGCGCAGCCCATGGTGGATCCGAGGAAGACTTCGGACACGTTGCGCACCCGGTCGGCCGCGTAGATGGCCATGTATTCCTTGGGCTGGGCGCCGCCCTCCTCGGTGGTCTGGAGGAGGCGGTTGTAGCCGGAGGCGATCCGCTGGCGCAGCGTCGGGTCCGGAAGGAGATCCCCCGCGAGTTGCTCGGTGACGAAGCGATCGTAGGAAAGGTTCTCGTTGAAGGCGTCGATGACGTAGTCCCGGTAGGCCGACACCTCCATGGCGTTGTCGCTGTGATAGCCGATGGTGTCGGCGTAGCGCACCAGGTCGAGCCAGAAGATGGCCATGCGCTCGCCGAAATGCTTCGATTGCAGCAGCCGCTCCACCAGGTCGCCATAGGCGGTGCCCGAATCGTCGGCGAGAAAGGCGTCGATCTCCTCCGGAGTCGGCGGCAGGCCGGTGAGGTCCAGGTGCAGGCGCCGCGCCAGGGTGATCTTGTCCGCTTCCGGCGCCGGCTTCAGTCCTCGCGCTTCCTGCGCGGCCAGGATGAAACGGTCGAGATCGTTGCGGGCGAAGCCGCCCGGATCGTTGGTCTCCGGTGCCCACGGCCGGTCGAGCATCGTGTAGGCCCAGTGCGTCTCGTACTGCGCACCGGCAGCCACCCAGCGCTTCAGGATGTCGATCTCCGCCGGACTCAGGGGCTTGTGAAAATCCTCCGGCGGCATCAGGTCGAGATCGTCGTCGGTGGTGATCCGGTAGATCACCTCGCTCTTGTCCGGATCGCCGGGAACGATGGCCGCGTATCCGCCGAGATCGGCGAGGGCTCCCTCCGGCGTGTCCAGCCGCAGGTCGGCCTCGCGGGTGTTGGCATCCGGCCCGTGGCACGCGAAGCACTTGTCCGAGAGGATGGGGCGCACATCGCGCTGGAACGAGATCGCGTCGTCGGCGGCGATCGCCGAACCGGATACGGCGAGGAACAGGAAAACCGGAAATTTGCGGAGCATGGGAGGGGCCGGAAGGGATTTGTCGAAAGAAAGGAATGCCGGGAAGCGGCGTTCTCTTACTCTCGTTTTCTCTCCTCGATCGCGTCAATGGCGTGCTCGTGGGACACCGGCAACGAGAATGGGCTTGGCAGGATGACGCCGACTTTCGTTCCATCGATCTCATGAAGGCCTTTCCCCGCC
>JAUIGT010000682.1 GCA_030432615.1 Verrucomicrobiia bacterium | reverse complement strand
TCGGGTCGAAGCCCTCGGTCCCGTGCGCGATCTCGATCTATCCAGCTGGGGCAGGAATGCCATTCTCGTCTGGATCGAGTAGCCGGTTGACCAATCCTCCCATCGGCGGGGAAACACGAGACGCCGCGTCTCGGAATTGGCCGCATCAGGCCAACCTTTTTCCCGGGAAGGTTCTGGCAATCGGCCGCATTGGGTTTAGGGAAAAGAGGGCGGTCGGATCACTTCGACCCCGCCCTTACCGGCTCCTTCCTCTCACTTGCTCGACCTCCATGAAACCTTCCCGAATGCAGATCGAACTCGGTGAATTCTGCCACGAGCTCACCGAAGCCCTCAACCGCACCGCCGACGCCCTCGACACCGCCGTCGAGAAATTGCGCTCCTCGGACACCCTGGCGCCCATGCTGGGCAAGCTGACCCAGACCCAGCATCGGCTGAAGCTGGTCAGCGATCGCGCGAACCAGCAGCACGCCTACCTCCTGATCTTCGGCCCCCTCAAGAGCGGCAAATCGACCCTGATGAACGCCATCAGCGGCGCCTACGTCAGCGAGGTTTCCAGCCTGCCGGCCTATCCCTGCCTCGTCTATCTCCACGAGGGATCGGAGAAACAGTTTTCGCTCTCCTCGTTCGAGGGAAAATCGGAAGCCTTCGACTCCAGCGGTGCCCTGAAGGAGCGCATCGAAGGCGCCCACCAGGAGCTGGCGGACGAGATTCGCCGCTTCGACCGGGACGATCGCGAGTTCAGCCCGGAACGCGATTTCCCCCAGGGCATTCGCCGCGTCGATATCACCCTGCCGGCGCCCAACCTCCAGTCTTCCGGCACCATCCTCGTCGATACCCCCGGGCTCTACGCGAAGATGAAATACGACTACGACCAGCTAACCCGCGACTTCCGCAACAACGCGGCCTGCGCGGTCTTCGTGGTCAAGACCGACAACCTCTTCTACGAAAAGGTTTTCGAGGAATTCGGTGAACTGCTGGAGATCTTCTCGCGCGTCTTCCTCGTCGTGAACATCGATTCCTCCAAGCAGGACCTCGGTGCCGACGGGCGCCTGGAGCCCTCGCTGGAATCGCGCAATCCGCGCGAGGTCGTCCGCGCTTTCGAGAGCCTGACCGTCAACGCTCCCCTCCGCCGCGCCATCGAGAGCGGCAGTCTCCAGATCTACCTCATCGACCTTCTCCAGACCGCCGCACGCACCCTGCGAGAGCAGCAGTCGCCGCTGCCGCCGCAGGTCTCGATCGTGTCCGGACCGTCCTCGTCGCCCGTGAATCCTGTTTTCGCCGATTCGACCGATGAAGCGAAACCCGGCCCGAAGCTCGGCTTCGACGTCTTCCTCAAGGACCTGACCGACTACCTCAACAGCAGCGACTACATCGTCGAGTTCATCTCCGACAGCCTCCGGCAGGCCGATGCCGTGACCGCCGAGGTGCGGGAGGAAATCGAGACCGACACCGTGGAGCGTCTCCGCACCGAGACCGCCGACCTCAAGCAGGCCATCAATCACACCCGCTCCCAGCTGGCGACCGCGCAGTCCCTCAAGGGGCACGACCTGGCCCCGGTGCTGTCCGGATTCGCCGAACGCGTCGGCCCCGAGGCCCGTGCCGGAAACGAGGAGGCCCTCGACCAGCTTCGCACCAAGCTCGATGCCGCTGTCGATCGCTGGTTCGAACAGGATTCCAGTCTCGCCGACCTGGCGGACAAGGAGATCAACCCGGCCATCGGATCGGTCTACGAAGCCAGCGCCCGGCGCGCCCGCGAGGCCATCGAGCGCCACGGCCAGAAAACGCGGGGCGGATTCGAATTCGACCCGGATTTCGTCCAGGGCATGGAGAAACTCGGCCTTTCCCTCGAGGACCTGTTCGCCACTTTTCCCGCCGACCTGACGGAGTCGTTCCGGACGGCCGCCAGCCCGCCCGACATCGATCTCAAGCAGTCGGAATTTCCGGTGAAGAAGGGCATCCTCGACTGGCTGCTGTTCCGATCCGAGGACAGCATCCGCGAACGAGTCTTCGGCGAAACCCGGCCCTCCACCAAGGAACTCACGGTCGCCGAAAAGCAGAAGCGCCTCGGCGACGACGGGCGAGCCCATCTCAAGGAACGGGTCGAGGATCACCTGAAGAGCCTGCTCCCCGGCCCCGCCGAGGAGAGTCTCACCCGGGTTCTCGACGACTATCGGGCCCACTGCCGCAAGCTGGTCGAGGAGCGCCTGGAGTCGAAACGCAGCCAGCTTGCCCGCGACCTCGCTCGCGACGAGGAACGCTGCCGTTCCCAGGAAGACCTGATCCAGGCCATCGAAGAGCTGTCCGGGGAGATCGGCGGCCTCGAATCCCGCACCGCCGAACTCCGCAAACGCCACGTCGGCGCGAAGCCGCAGGGAGAGAAAGAGGCCGAAGCGGAAGCATTGGAGGAGCCGGAAGACGTCGAGATGGTCTCGGAAGCGGAGATCGATGAACTTCTCGGTGGCGGAGCTTCCACTGCGCGGGTCGAAGACAAACCCGAAGACAAACCTGCTGGAGAAGAAGGCGATCAAGACGATCCGGGCTCCGGTGACTCGGACGAAGCTGCGAGCGGTGAAAACGGCGATGCCCCCGCTCGGTTTGATGAAGAAAGCGGGGGCGCATCCGAGTCAGAGTTGCCTTCCATCGAAGAGAACTCCGGTCAGGATCCCGGACCCGACGAGAAGGTCTCTTCTACCGAAGGAGAAGGATCGAACGCAGAAGTGAAAGAGGAAGGTTCCCTGCCGAAAGACTGATCCGGCACCGGAAACTTGTCCCTTTGCTCACCAGAGAATTCCAACCCCCAATCCCCCCTCCCACGAGGAAGGATCTATCTCGACGCTGGCGAAACCGGCAC
>JAUIGT010000092.1 GCA_030432615.1 Verrucomicrobiia bacterium | reverse complement strand
CCTCGAAGCCGCGCGCGCGCAGCTCCGTCCAGAGCCCGACCCCTTGGCTGCCGAAGACCACGCCGTCGTGGACGACGGCGTTGCAGGCGAAGCGGCGCGCGTCCTCCTCGCTGACCACGAGCTTCTCGCAGTCGAAGCTCTCGATCGTAGCGTTGTCGATCGGTCCGAAGGCGCCGGGGTAGTAGGCGATCAGGTCGTCGCTCAAGGGGAGGAAGGCCGTGTCGAGGTGATAGAAGGCGGCGTCCTCCATTTCGAGGTCGATCGTGTCGTGCCCGAAGGTCTGGCGGAGGATGGATCCGTCGAAGTCCTCGCCTTCCCGGACGTGGCGGTCGCCACCATTCCCCGTGGAGAAGATCCCGGAGTTGCTTCCGGCGTTCACGCCCCCGACGCCATTTCTCAGCAGGCAGGGAATGATCACACCGCTGCTGGCGAAGAATCCGGCCACGTCCTGGAAGGCGGAGAACTCGGCACCGTTCAACTCGGGCGGAGAATCTCCGGTGCGAGCAAAAACCTCCGTCGCAAAACTCGGGTAGTACAACATCACGGCCCGATTGTTTCTCCCAGTCACGCCCGGACCTTTCAACGTTACCGTGGGCACCGTGTAGATGCTCGTGGACGTGAGACCGACCAACTGATTGATGGAAATGCCATCCCACTCCGGTCCGAGGCCACTCAGGTCGTCGCGACTTTGGAGAAGTTTGAACCGGCCATTGAGATCGGCCCAGACTCCCTTGTCGCGGTTGCGATTGGAGCCGGGCCCTTTCAATCCGGCCTCGAATGTCGGCGAGGGTCCCTGCTGCATCAGGGGTTGCCCGAAATAGCGATAGTCGGCCTCGGGAGCCCCCGGCGCGTAGTCGCCGACTTTGGCCAAAGTCAGGAACGGCCGAGTCGAAGAGAGGTTTCGGTAGAAATAAGCGGAACCGGAATCGGCGCCGAGATCGTTGTCGAACGGAGCACCGATCACAGCGTTGTCTCCACAGAGGGCGACGGCATAGCCGAATTCGTCGCCATAGTCCCAGTCCTCGGCAACGAGACGCTGAATTTCGGTCCCGGTTTCGAGATCGAAAAGCAATGCGGTGCCGAGATTCCCATTCGGCTGATTCATTGGGAGCGGAAACGAGGAACGAGATTCCCCCACCAGGACCATGGCACCGCTGATCGAAACCGAGTTGCCGAAGCGCCAGAATTGGTTGGCGTCATTCGGCACCAGTTTCCGCAACTCCGTCCCGCCGATCATGTCGAACACATAGGCGGCTCCCGCTTCGCTGCCCGCCTCGTTGTCGCGGGGCGCACCGATCACGGCGTAGCCGGAACCGAGGCTGACCGAGGCTCCGAAACCGGCCCCTGAGGAGGGGACGGCGGGGCCGAGCAGGTAGAGTTCATTACCTGTTTCGAGATCGAAAAGGTAGGCAGAACCATTGCCGGAGGAAGTATTGGAATCGCCCACGGGTGCCCCCACCAGTCCGAGATTTCCGCAGAGAGCGACACTCCATCCGAAGCGGGCACCGCTGCTGGCGTTGCTGGCGGTGAGCACCTCGAGTTCGTCCCCGCTATCCAGATCAACCAGGTAGGCGGTGCCCGGAGAGTTGCTCGGCAGGGGCGAACCGACCAGGATGCGATCGTGGCCCACGGCCACACTCCGACCGTATTGCTGTCCCGCCGTCGGAGTCTCCGGCTCGACTCGCAGGAGCTGCCGACCATTGCGCAGGTTGAAGACATAGACCGCGCCGCTCAGGACACCACCGGCATCATCGCCGGGCGCGCCGACGACCGCGATGTCGCCGCAGATCGCCACGCTGAACCCGAACTCGAAGCCACCGGCCACTTCCTCACCGATCAGCTTGCGCAGGTAGCGCCCGGTCCTGGCGCTGAATACGTGAACGGCGCCGGCGTCCGCTCCGACGTCGTCATTGGAAGGTTCGCCGACGACGATCCATTTTTCGCTCGTCGCCACGGCAGCGCCGAACTGGTGATCAGACTGGTCGGTGTCGGCGCGTCCGTGGAGCTTGGTCACTACAGGTTCCAACGCGATGGCAGGAGAGGCCAGGAGAACGACCGCGAGGAGAATCGGGAAAAGAGTGATTCGTTTCATGATCTGGGAAAATTGAGCTGAGGTTTCAGGAAATCCGGTCGAGTGCTGGTTGATTCAGTTTGTGCCGTCGCCTTGCAGTCGACGAAACGGGTCAAACACTCCGACTTCCTGAGCCCTGTTGGAAAAGGTCAGAACCGCGGTGAATTGTCCTCCATTCATCGCCGGAGGTTGCCCTTGTCCGGCGACGCCGAACCGGTCATTGACGGTGGGAAGGAGCAAGCTTCTCAGCATCGTGGTATCGCCGGCCGCAGCCTGGAAATAGGTGCCTTTGCGCAGGAAAACCGCCGGCGCCGCAAACGCCATATCCCCTTCGTCGAACGCTTCCGAGGTGCTCGCGATGAGGAGCGCCTGGTTCAATGCCGGGGAACCGGTCAGCGATGTCACCGCCGCCACGTATCCGTCCTGGTCCACCTCCACCCGTTGGATCACTCGAATCCGGGCGCCATCACATCCGGGCGCGGAATCGCCTTCGCGCATCAGGATGTGCCAGTTCTCGTATGGCGCCGCCCCGTCTTCGCAGGCGATCAGGGCGCAATCGTTCGACGCGTTCACTCCGGGTCCCCGGAGTTTCACCAGTGCGAAGAACTGGTTCGAAGCCCACCACTTCAGGAAACGGCTGACCTTCACGCCGGGCAGTCCGACCGGATCGATCTCGGCGTCCTCGCGCAGAATCTGAGCAGGAGTCTCGCCGGTTTTCTCCAGAAAGATGGCTTCATTGTTGCGCCCGGTGACTCCCGCGCCCTTCAGGGTCGCCCGGAAGATCGCTTCTTCCATTTCATCCCAAACTCCCTCACCGAGAAAGGAGCGAAAGGTGGCCCCACTGCCTCCGTACTCGGCATCGCCAGCTTGAACGAAAGGCTCCCCGTCGGTATGCCGAACCAATCCGATGACGGGCTTCGTTTCCCCGGCGGGAACGAAATGGGCTCCGGTGAGCACCGTGAAACTGGCGACTGAGGCGCGCCCCAGAAATTGACGCCACTCGCCGAAGGCACCTGTGTTCCGCTCTCGCAGATTGCTGGAATCGATCCCCGCCGCCGCGACATCGAATCCGAGGACCCCGCTGTCGGTCAGGGAAGAGGCATCCCCAGTTCCGCCTCGGAGCAGGTAGGGCACGGCCGCGAATCCGTCCGAGCGGGCATCGAGCATTCGCCGCACCTCCGAATCGTTGAGTTCCGGGATCGGCGTTCCCAGGCGAAGCAACAATTCGCTGGTGGGAGGCGAGTCGGAATCGACCGCGAAGAGGGCACGATTGTTCCTTCCCCCCGCCCCCGGTCCGGTGATGGTGGATTCGAACACGATCCGGCCTCCCAGGAAACTGCTGCCCGCGCCCTTCACCGTGATGCGACCACTGCTTTGACCGACAAAGTCGGCGCCGAAGGCATCGAGCGGTTGCCGACTTTTCAGCGCCAGCTCGAGGGGGCCCGCCGGATTGACCCAGAGACCGGTGTCGAGATTGCGATTCGATCCCGGTCCGGACAGGAACGCCGAGAATCCGACATTGCCATCCGAGAAAACCGGCTGAACGAAGCGGCGAAATTCGGCGTCCACCGCGCCCGGAGCCGCGTTGCCCTTCTGCGTGAGGCTCCAGCCCGGAAGACTCCCGACCGCATCGCGGTAGTAATACGCGGCGCCACTGTCCTGCGCGAGGTCGTCATCGCCCGAGGCTCCGACCACGGCGCGGTTTCCGCAGATCGCGACGGCACTGCCGAAATAGTCGTAGCTGGCGATCTCGACCGGGACCAGTTCCGTCAGCAACGAGTGGCCAAGAGGATCGATTTCATAAATCGCCGCGACGCCGACATCGAGAGAGGGATTGTCAGCGGCTCCACTTCCGATCAGCGCCAGTCTGCCGCTCAAGCTCAGCGAATAGCCGAATTCGTCGCCCACATCGGGATTGGGAGCGAAGATCTTCCCCGCGTCGTCCAACCTGATTGTGAAGCCTCCATCCAGCACGCTCACGCACCAAGCCGCGCCCGCATCGACAGCGGCCTCGTCATCACCCGGAGCCCCGATCAAAGCCCACGTTCCACTCAAGGCCACGGAGGCCCCCAGATTCAGATGGTCGGTGGCGTTGGCGGAGTGAAATTGCCGCAACAAGCTGCCGGTTTCCTCGTCGAAAAGGAACGCCATGCCATCCTCGATCGCCCCGTCACTGGTCTTTGGAGCGCCCACCAACGCCAAGGCCCCACTCAGGCCAACGCTGACTCCGAAATCACTCCCTCCCCCACCCGATGGGTGCAGGAGTTTGGAGATCTGCTCGCCGGTCTCGTAGTCGAACACGTAGGCGGCACCACCATTGAACGCACTTTCGTCATTCAAAGGGGCGCCGACGAGAACGTGAGTGCCATCCGCGCTCACGGAGATTCCGAACTGATCCCCCGCTCCGGCATCGGCGGGCACGATGCCGAGTTTCTCGCGCCCATTGCGCAGGTCGAAAACATAGACCTTCCCGGTTTCGTCAGGGCCATAACCGGGGGCTCCGATGAGAGCCGTGGTTCCGACCACCGCGATGCTCCAGCCGAAGTTGTCGTCGGCATCGCCATCGGACGGCGTCAGCTTGCGGAGGTAGCGACCCGTGGCCGCGCTGTAAACGTGGACCGCGCCACCTTCGTCGAAGAGATCGTCGTTGTTGCGCTCGCCCATGAGCACGTAGCGATCGGAAACGGCAACCGAGAGTCCGCCACCGTAGTATTCCGGCGTCCCGGTATGACGACCGTGAAGCTTGGTGACGACCGGCTCGGTGGCAGAAGCCCGATCGATGAGAGCCAGTCCGGCCGTGAACGAAACCGTGAGCAGGACAGAGGAGAGAGATAGGGAGAATCGCATGAGGTGAAGAGAGGATGGAGTCGGGTTTCAACGGGCCCTACCGCCTCTCCGCAGGTTTCTTGCAGGAAAAGCCGAAAAATTTTTGAAATCGCTTCGCCCCCCTCGCCCAAAGGCATTGAGCAGCCGCCGAAATCCTGTACGATTCCCCCGGGAACCGTCGGCATTTTCCTTTTCTCTCACCTCCCTCCCTCCCGAAGTCCGCGTCCGTTTTGCCCGATCCGAATCCAGCGCCGCCGCCCGACGCGCCCACCTTCCCCGACACCCGGCCGACGCTGCTGCGGCGGCTGCCGGACGCGGGCGATGAGGAGGCCTGGCGCAGTTTCGTCGAGACCTATGGACCGCTCGTCTTCCGCTTCGCCCTCCGCCGCGGACTCCAGCCGAGCGACGCCGCCGACTTGGTCCAGGAAGTCATGCTCAAGGTCGCGCGCAACATCGGGCGCTTCGACTACGACCCTGAGCGCGGGCGGTTCCGCGGCTGGCTTTTCACCATCGCCTGGCGCGCGCTCATCGATCGGGCCAACCGGGTGAAACGCCGCTCGGAAGTCTCCGGCGACCGCATCGCGGAGACCACGCCCGATCCCACCGCCGATGCCGAGGCCCTCTGGGATTCGGAATATCGACGCAGTCTCCTCCAACGCGCCCTGCCCCTGGTGAAGCCGCAGTTCACGGAATCCACCTGGGAGGCTTTCCGCCTCACCACCCTCGAGGGCCACGGCGCCGACGAGACCGCCCGACAACTCGGGATTTCCGTCGGCTCCGTCTACGTGGCCCGCTCCCGGGTCACCGCCCGACTCCGGGAACGCATTCGCCAGATCGAAGCCGAGTGGGAAGCGGCGGCGGCCGCACCGATGAGCGCCTGAATTTCACCGAAGCAGATGAGCCGCGAAACCACCACCGAGATCCCCACCGGTTGCCCCGGCGACGAGGCGCTGCGAGCCGCGCTCGAGGCAAAGGCGGACTCGCCGATCAGCGCGGAACTGGAAGCTCATCTCGCCACCTGTCCCTCCTGCCGCGATAGGCTGGAGGCTTTCGCGGAGTTCGGAGAAACGGCGACGCTGCTCGCCGATTTCGAGCGATGGTCGGCGCCTTCCGCGGAACTCGACACCGCCCTGCGCCAGTTGGTCGAGGACGGTCGCCCCGGAGCTTCGCTGCTGCCGACTCCCGTTTCGCGCGATGAAATCCTCGCGCAATTTCTCCCCTGCGACGAACCCGGCGCCCTCGGGCGGCTCGATGATCACCTGGTCGTTCACGAGATCCTCGGCCAGGGCGGCATGGGCATCGTCCTCCGCGCACGCGACACCGCGCTCGACCGCGAAGTCGCCGTAAAATTGCTGAAACCCGCCTACCGCGAGTTCCCCGAACTCATCGAGCGTTTCCGCGAAGAAGCCCGGGCCGTCGCCGCGCTCGATCACGAAAACGTCATCCCCATCCACCAGGTCGGCATTCTCGAGAACGGTCTGCCCTTTTTCGTGATGCCGCTCGCCAAGGGCCCCACCCTCGCGCAACACCTGCGCGCCGAGGGACAGCCTTCTTTTTCGGAATCCCTCCTCATCGCGATTCGCGCCAGCCGCGCCCTCGCCGCCGCGCACGCCGCCGGGATCATCCATCGCGATCTGAAACCGGGAAATCTCCTCCTCGGCCCCAACTCCGACCCGGGCGGACTCTGGCTCTCGGACTTCGGCCTCGCCAGTCGTGCCGAAAACGAATCCGAGACAAGAGGCGGGGGCACGCCCGGCTACCTCGCGCCCGAGATTTTCGCCGGGGAAAAAGCCAGCCCGCGTTCGGATCTCTATGCGCTGGGCTGTCTCTTCGCCGATCTCGCCGGCGCCGATGCCCCCGGTTGGTTCATGGAACTGGCGGACGAACTGCGCCAGGCCGATTCCGGCGCGCGCCCCGATTCCGCGGACGAGGTCGTTCGGCGCCTGGAACGCCGGGTCGAAGCCCGGGAATCGCGCCGGCTGCACCGACGGGTCCTCGTTCGCGTGTCCCAGGTCCTCGGGCTTTTCGCTCTCGCCTTGGCCTCGATCTTCTTCCTCGATCTCTCCGGCCGCACCAGCCTGATCAACGACACTCTTCGCACCTTCAGCGGCGACGAATTCACCATCGCGGGCCGTTTCGGTACCTACCCTTCCCTGACCGGGGCGATCCAGGCGACCGGCGATGGCGACCGGGTTCTGGTTCACGAGTCGGGTCCGTTTTCCCTGACTCCCACCGGAGTTCGCGGTCACAGCTACGCCGTTCACGCCGATCCCCGACTCGACCAACGCCCGGTCCTGGAAATGCCCGACCAACAGATCGGTCCCGCCGGCATGCTCTGGGTCCAGGAGGGCGATCTCGAACTTTCGGGACTGGAGCTTCGCCATCACTCGGACAGGGAAGGACTGAATCGACGAATTCCTCCGCTGGTTCGCACCCGCATCGGAAACCTGCGACTCGTGAACTGCCGGCTTGTTCGCTCGGGGTTGCGGCCCGGTTCCGAATCGCCACTCGTGATGCTCGGCGACTGCCGCATCCTCGAGATCAGCGACTGCGAGTTTCAATCCGACAACGGCCCCTGCCTCCAGTGGCGCATCCAGGGCGACCTGCTCGAAACCGGCATCCGCATGGTCGACAGCGATTTTCAAGGTCGGGAATGGCTCGATATCGGTGTCGCCACCGGTTTCGATGTCCCCCTGACCCGCCTCGACGTCACCGCCGTTCGATGCGATGTCCGCACCCCGGAAAGCCATGCCGTTTCCTTCCGCCGCACCATGCAACCCGTCGATCTGCTCCTGGAGACCGAGGACTGCCGCATCGCCACCGGCGAGACGGGACTCATCGGTTTCGAGACGGGAAACGGTCCGCAACTGCGCCGCAGCGTCACCCTGCGCGACCGGGGCTCGCTGTTCTCCCCCGCGCTCGGTGGCCCGGAACAAGCTCGCCAGGAGTGGATCCATCGCTGGGGCGACGCCTCCCTCGACGACCGGACCCGCTGGGTCGAATCGATCGATTTCAGGTCGCCGCGATCCCGGTGACCCGGTGGCGCAACCTCCGCGTTGCCCCACTCACTCCGGCATTTCCTCGCCGCCTTCCCGTGGGATGGCTCTCCGGAGTCGTCTCTCCACCTTCGGCAAGAATGACGACTCCGGAGAGTCGTCCCGCGCTCCCGCCCACCACAGGATCCGCGCGTAATTCAACAGGGTTTGCCGGGCGGCCCAACCCTCTCGAATCGATCCATTTCGCGGTTTTTCCAATCGCAACCGATTCCGATCGGCGGATGCCTCGCCTGTTCACGTGAATTGAGGCGGGGCGCCCGTCGCTTAGCCTTTTTTCGTATCCCTCCCCTGATGAATCCCTCCCGTCCATTCGCCGCCACGGCCCTCGTCGCCCTGGCGGCCTTCGTCACATCAACCCTCCGCGCCGCCGATTCGCCGGAAGTGAAGCATTTCATCGATGAGATCGAACCGATCCTGTCGAACTACTGCTACGACTGCCATGGCGACGGCATGGACAAGGGCGACTTCAAGATGGACGACTTCGAGACCCTCGAGGATCATCTCATCAACCAGCCGTTGTGGTTCGACATCTGGCAGAGCATGCGGGCCAGCCTGATGCCTCCCTCGGACAAGAAACAGCCGGGCGACGGGGAAAAGGAAAAGGTCATCGCCTGGATCGAGCGCGAGGTATTCCAACTCGATCCGGAGAATCCCGATCCCGGCGTGGTCACCATCCGCCGCCTCAATCGCGAGGAATACCGGAACACGATCAAGGACCTCTTCGGCGTCGACTTCGACGTGACGGAAGCCTTTCCCGCCGACGACACCGGCTATGGATTCGACACCATCGGCGACGTGCTCAGCATCTCGCCGCTGCTGATGGAGAAATACCTCGAGGCCGCCCGCGAGATCGTGGCCGACGCCGTGCCCACCTCCGGCCCGGTGATTCCCACCCAGTGGATCGGGATCGAGAATTTCAAGAACCAGGATCCCAAGCAGCAGAAGCAGACCATGAACTGGATGGGCTTCAACTGGACGCGGGAATACCGCGGCACGCCCTGGATCAACCACGATGGCGAGTATGAGATCCGGATCGAGTTCGCCGTGAAGGGCTCGATGGAGGCGACCTCCCACTCCGCCAACCTCGCGCTCCAGTTGGGCGACCAGAAGCTGGTGGATCGCGACCTCGGCTGGGACAACTCCAAGACCCTGGTGATGAAGACGCGCGCCAAGCTCAAGAAGGGCCGCGAGAACGATCTCCGCATTCTCCTCACCCCCCGGGAGAAGCCGCAGGAGGGGGAGAACGAACTCTACGCACAGGTCCAGCGCATCACCGCCTACGGTCCGCTCGACGGCAGCGTGAAGGAGTATCCGCACGAGTTTCGCGACATCTTTCACGATGGCGCGCCTCCGGAAGATCCCAAGGCGCGCGACGCCTACCGCCGTGACATCCTCAAGCGCATCGCCACCCGCGCATTCCGCCGCCCCGTGGACGAGCACACCCTGGATCGGCTCGACGGCCTGGCCAAGATGATGGACGAGCAGCCGGAGAAGACCTTCGAGCACGGCATTGCCCACGCCCTGACCGCCATCCTCGCCAGCCCGCGCTTCCTGTTCCGGGCCGAGGTCCAGCCGGAGCCGAACAACCCGTCGAAGATCGTGCCCATCGACGAGTTCGCCCTGGCCTCGCGGCTTTCCTACTTCCTCTGGACCTCCTGTCCCGACGACGAATTGCTGAAGCTGGCCGGCGAGGGCCAGCTCCGCAAGAACCTGCGCGCCCAGATCGACCGCATGCTCAAGGACGGGAAATCGGAACGTTTCGTCCGCAATTTCGTCGGCCAGTGGCTCCAGGCTCGTGATGTGGAGACGATGAACATCGACGCGCGCCGCATTCTCGGCATCAAGGACCTCGGCGACGCCCTCCGCGTGTTCAATCGCGACCTTCGGCGGGCGATGCGCGAGGAGACGGAGCTGTTCTTCGCCCACGTCCTCAAGGAGAATCGGCCCGCCACCGAGCTGCTCACCGCCGACTACACCTTCCTCAACGACCGGCTCGCCGAGTGGTACGGCATCGAGGGCGTCGAAGGAAAGGAAATGCGCAAGGTGGCGCTGAAACCCGAATCGAAACGGGGCGGCATTCTCACCCAGTCGACCTTCCTGATCGTCACCTCGAACCCGACCCGGACCTCGCCGGTGAAGCGCGGCCTCTTCGTCCTCGAGAACCTCCTGGCCACGCCCTCACCGCCGGCCCTGCCCGACGTGCCTCCGCTGGAGGAGGCCCAGAAGGGCAAGAACAAGGACCTGCCGCTCAAGGAGATCCTCAAGATCCATAGCGAGGACGCCCTCTGCTCGTCCTGCCACAACCGCATGGATCCCATCGGCTTGGCGCTGGAGAATTTCAACGCCATCGGTGCGTGGCGCGATGAATACCGGGGTCACCCCATCGACGCGAGCGGCGAACTCATCACCGGAGAGAAGTTCGGCAACGCCCAGGAACTCTCGAGAATTCTCGGCGACAAGCGGAAGCACGATTTCCACCGCGCCCTGGCGGAAAAACTGCTCACCTACGCCATCGGCCGCGGGGTCGAGTACTACGACGCGCCCACTATCGACGGCATCGTCGAGGCCACCGAGAAGAACGGCGGCAGCCTGCTCGAGCTGCTCTACGGAGTCATCGACAGCGCTCCCTTCCAGAAACGCCGCGGCGACGGCGACCTCTTCGCCGGTGAATGATTTCCCCCCTTGCCCCCGTCCAACCTGACCGCAACCAACCAGCCATGAACTCCCACTCCGCCCTTCACCGCCGCACCTTTCTCCGTGGACTCGGCGCCGGCATCGCCCTGCCGGCCATGCATTCCCTGATTCCCTCCCGCGTGTTCGCCGAAGCCGCCAAGGCCGCCGACGCGGGGAAAGCCGGGCTGACCGCCTCCGGCATGCCGCTCCGCATGGCCTTCCTCTACCATCCCAACGGCGTCAACGTCGACAAGTGGAAGCTGACCGGCAGCGGCAAGGACTACCAGTTCAACGAAACCCAGAAGCCCTTCGCCAAGTTCAAGGACGACTTCCAGATCTACTCCGGCTTCGAGCACAAGAACGGCACCGCCGGCAAGGACGGCGGCGGCGACCACGCCCGCGCCAACGCCAGCTTCCTCACCGGAGCCCGCCCCTTCAAGACCGCCGGCGCCGACATCAAGCTCGGCATTTCCGTCGACCAGGTCGCGGCCCAGGCCATCGGCGACCAGACCCGCTTCTCCTCCCTGGAACTGTCCTGCGACGGCGTCCGCAAGAGCGGCGTCTGCGACTCGGGCTATTCCTGTGCCTACCAGTTCAACCTTTCCTGGCGCTCCGACACCACCCCGATGACGCCGGAGTCGAATCCGCGACTCGTCTTCGAGCGCCTCTTCGGCAGCGGCTCGAAAGAGGAACGCGCCAAGAGCTACCAGATGCGCCAGCAGCGCCAGCGTTCGCTCCTCGATTTCGTGATGGAGGACGCCCACGCCCTCGAGAAACAGCTCGGCAACAACGACCGGCTCAAGCTCGACGAATACCTCACCGGCGTCCGGGAAATCGAGCGCCGCATCGAGAAGGCCGAGCGCTTCGGTCCCCCGGCCGATCCCGGCGTGGCCGCGCCCGACGGCACTCCCGACAACTACGAGGAGCACGTCCGCCTCATGATGGACATGCTGGCCCTCGCCTTCGAGACCGACTCCACCCGCGTCGCCAGCTTCCTGCTCGCCCACGACGGCAGCAACCGCAGCTTCAAGGAGATCGGCGTTCCCGACGGTCACCATACCCTCTCCCACCATCAGGACGACAAGGAGAAGCTCGACAAGCTGGCCAAGATCGACCTCTTCTACTCGCGCCAGTTCGCCTACTTCCTCGAGAAACTGAACGAAAAGAAGGACACCGACGGCAAGAGCATCCTCCACAATTCCATGATCGTCTGGGGCGGCGGCCTGTCCGACCCGAATCGTCATCGCCACAACGACCTGCCCATCGTCCTCGCCGGTCACGCCGGCGGCGGTCGCTTCCAGAACGGCCGTCACAACGACCTCGGCAGCGACACCCCGATGAGCAACCTCTACCTGAGCATGCTCGACATCATGGGGGTCCCCCAGCAGTCCTTCGGCGACTCGACCGGACCGGTGAAGACGATCTGATCTGATCCGCGGAGACAAAACGCCGCATGGAAATCCATCCCGTGTCTCGTCACGCGGGATTCCATCCTGCCCGTCCGCCAGAAGCGAACCTCACTCCAGAGAAAGCCGCCTTCTCCTACCTCTCACTCGCCGGTCCCAGGCGAGGGGTCGACTCGGGCGCCGGTTTCGTGTTCGTGAAACGCTCGAGAAATTCCTCGAGACTCTCGCGGCTGTAGCCGGGCAGGTTGCGGTAGGGTTCAGGAGTCCCGACGAGGGCGGTGTCATAGTTTCGGGTCGGCTTGTGGAACCACGGTCCCTGCTGCCCCGCGAACACGACTTTTCCCGCCGGATCGATGACGAACAGGCGCACCGGCCACGCGCCCCAGCGCACCGCGGCCGCGTCGTCCATGGAATCCACGAGCATCGGAAACGGGAGCCGGCTCTCCGAACCGAAACGCACCGCCGACGCCACCCGCTCGGAGAAACTCGCCGGCGCCGGAATCATCAGATGCCTCTGCCCCTCCAGCGCATCGAATCCTCCCTCGGGATGCGCCTCCTGGATGTAGACGAGCACGAACTCCACCGCGCTCCCGAACCGCTGCGCCAGCCCGCGGACGGGCTCCACGGAATTGTGGGACAGGTGACAGGAGTAGCTGAGAAAGAAGAGCACCACCGGCTTCTGCTTCGTCTTCGCCAAGTCGAGAACTGAAACCGCCTGCCCGGACCGCGCCTCGACCAGGGTCAGAGGAGGCGCCGGTTCCCCGACCTTCGGGGCGTTGAACATGCGCCCCTCCACCATGCCCTGCACATGCGGCGCGTCCTTCACCGGTCGTCCGGCCCAGCGATCCGTCGGCATGCGCCCCCCGGGAACGGCATCGGGAGCGATCTCATCCGCGGCCCCCGTCTCCACCGAACCCGCGGCCAGGAACAGCAGCCACAAGGCACCGATGCGAAAGAAACGTGGGAGGAAGGACATGACAAACCCCTATGAAACCCGCCGAAATCGCCCGGGTTGCATCCCCTGCCGAAAAAATCTCACCGGGGAACCCGCCCGGTTTTTTCCGAATGACAGTTTTGTCATCTGCCCGTCCCCGGTTCTGTCATCTTCGGGGTCTTGAATGGGACCATGGAAAACGCCCATGATCTCGCTCCTACGCCCGCCCGCGGCCTCCTTGGCGGCCTCGGAAACCCGCTTCTCCAGTCGCGCGTTCTCTCCTTCCTCCTCGCGCTCCTCGGACTGCTGCTTCCGGGTGCCATTCTCGCCCAGGGACCCCCGCCTCCGCCCCCGCCGCTCACGGCGCTGAATCCGCCGCCGGTTCCCGCCGGCAACCCGATCACCCCAGCGAAGACCGCCCTCGGCAAGGCGCTTTTCTGGGACGAGCAGTTGTCCTCCACCCGCACCATCTCCTGCGGCACCTGCCACCAGCCGGTCACCGGCGGAGCCGATCCGCGCTCGCGAGTTGGCGAGGCGACCTCGACCCACCCGGGACCGGATGGCCTTGCCGGCACCACCGACGACGTCACCGGCTCGCGCGGCGTGGTGCTGAACAACGCCGACGGCACCTACGCGCTCGAGGATTTCTTCGGCATGGCCACCCAGGTCACCGGCCGCTACGCGCCGTCCGCGATCAACTCCGGCTACCCGAACTCCCTCTTCTGGGACGGCCGGGCCGGAGGCACCTTCCGCGATCCGGTTTCCAACCAGGTGGTGCTCGCCAACAACGCCGCCCTCGAGAGCCAGGCCGCGGGACCGCCCCTGAGTTCGGCGGAAATGGCCCACCAGGACCGCGACTGGAACGAGGTCGCCACCCGCGTGGCCGGTTCGAAACCGCTGGCCCTCGCCGACGCCATTCCCTCCGCGCTGGCCGATTGGATCGACGGGCGCAACTACCCCGCCCTCTTCGAGGAAGCCTTCGGCAGCGCCGGGGTCACGCCCGCCCGCGTCATCATGGCCATCGCCACCTACGAACGCACCCTCGTGTCCGACCAGGCTCCCATCGACGACTTCATCGACGGGAATCTCAATGCCCTCACCGCCCAGCAGCAGCAGGGCCTGCAGATCTTCGGAGGCCAGGGCCGCTGCGTCGCCTGCCACGGGGGCAACCGGTTCACGGACGACCGCTTCCACTACATCGGGGTCCGCCCACAGAATGACGATCTCGGCCGTTTCAACGTCACCGGCAACAACGGCGACCGCGGCGCCATGAAGACGCCCAGCCTGCGCAACGTGGCGCTCCGGAACGAGTTCATGCACAACGGCCGTTTCGCCACCCTGGAGGAGGTGGTCGATTTCTACAACCGGGGCGGTGATTTCGACGCCCCGAACAAGCCGGGAGTCATCGCGCCCCTCGGGCTCAACGCCAACCAGCGCGCCGCGCTCGTCGCCTTCCTCGAGGCCCTGACCGATCCCCGCGTCGCCGCGGAAACCGCGCCCTTCGATCGACCGGCGATGTTCGCCGATTCCGCACGCCTGGCCGCGCTCGACGGCAACGCCATTCCCGGTAGCGGCAATGTCGCGCCCCTCCTGGTCGCCATCGAGCCGTCCCTGCGAGGCAATCCCAACTTCACCCTCGGCCTCGCCGGCGGACTCGGCGGCGCCGACGCCTTCCTCGCCATCGCCGACGCTCCCCTGCCCACCGATCCGGCCGCCATCGACGACGCCACGGTCCGCGCCCGCTTTGACCGAACGCTCGCGGGCGACGGGGCCGGCAGCGGATTCGCGTCCGTGCCCGTGGCACTTTCCGGTGATCCTTCCCTCGATGGAAAAATCCTGCACGCACGGTGGTACGTGACCGATCCCGGGGCCGCGAACGGTGTCGCCGTCTCGGAAGCCGCCACCTTCACCCTGTTCGGGGAGTCCGCCGGCCTGGTGCCCGCGCCCGCCAACCTCACCGCCACCGACGGTAGTTTCGGCGACCGGATCGACCTGAGCTGGAACCCTGTCGTCGGCGCGGTCTCCTACGAAGTCTACCGGGGCCTGACCAGCGACCTTGGAAAGGCCACCCGGATCGGCGACACCACCGGGACGACTTTCCGCGACGACGCGGTGACGCCGGATGAGGTCCATCACTACTTCGTCTTCGCCGTCACCGAAACCGAGGCCGGCCCCGCCGCGACCGATACCGGGTTTGCCCAGGATCCCCCCCCGCCTCCGCCAAGCCTCGATCTCACCGCCTCCGACGGCACCCGGGCCGACGCCGTGGCGCTCTCGTGGACCGCCGTGCTCGACGCCATCAACTACCGGATCCTTCGCGCCACCAGCGACGATCTCGGTGCCGCCTCGGAAATCGGAGCCACCAACGCGACCTCCTTTCTCGACGCCACCGCCACGCCCGAGACGCCCTATTTCTACTGGGTAAAATACGAGATCGACGCCGCCAACGAAGGATTCAGCGACTCCGATGCCGGCTACCGCGCGCCGGAAGTTCTTCCGCCCGATGCCCCGGGTGCCCTCGCCGCGACCAACGACCAGTCCGACGCCATCACCGTGTCGTGGAATGCGGTGACCGACGCCGACGACTACCTCGTCTACCGAGGCACCGGAAGCGACTCCGTCAACGCCTCCCTGCTGACGATCACCACATCCCTTTCC
>JAUIGT010000681.1 GCA_030432615.1 Verrucomicrobiia bacterium | reverse complement strand
GCTGCGGCAGTTCGAATTCCAGTTTCTGCCCGAGGTGGGCCAGGATCTGGTTGGTGATCAGGTTCTGGCGCATCCGCTCGCCCTCACCCTGGAGACCTTCCCGGATGTCCTCGCGCAGTTCGGCCAGGGTCTTGCCCTCGGCGACCTTGGCGGCCAGCTCGTCATCGATGGGCGGCATCTTCTGTTCCTTGATGCCCTTCACGGTGGTGGCGAAGACCACTTCCTTGCCCTGCAGTTCCTCGGGTTGGAACTCGTCCGGAAGCGTGATCGTCACGTCCTTCTCGTCATCGATCGACAGGCCCTCGATCTGGCCGGCGAACCCGGGCAGGAAATTGTCGTCCTCGCCCTCGGCGGGCAGCTTGATCCAGTATTCCTCGCTCTCGGCGAGCTGGGGCACGTCGGCCTCCACCGCGTCGTTGAGCGGCTGGCCGTCGAGGGTGGCCTTCCAGCTGATGATGGCGATGTCGCCTTTCTGAAGCGCGCGACCGGTCACGTCCTCGAACTCCGAGTGATTCTGCTGCATGCGTTCCAGCACGCCGTCGATCTGTTCCTCGGCGATCGCATTGCGCGGGACCTCGACCGGGATCGTCTCGTAGTCGGGCAGCTGGAATTCCGGGGCCGTCACCACTTCCGCGGCCCAGGCGAAACTGCCGTCGGGGCCGAACAGCTCGCTCTCCACCTTGGAGATGCCGAGGATCTCGACCTTCTCGTCCGTGCCCGCCTTCTGGCAGGCCTGCGAGACCAGGCGCTCGCTGACTTCCTCGTTGATCTGCTTGCTGTAGCGCTTCTCGATCGCCGACTTCGGGGCCTTGCCGGGGCGGAAACCCGGGATCTTGGCCTGGGCGGCGTAGGCGGCGACGATGCGGTCACGCTCGGCGGACACTTCGCTGGGCGGGATCTCGACGCTCAGGCGCGCCTTGCACTCCGGGAGTTTTTCGACGGAAATAGTCATCGGGAAACCAGTGACGGTATGGGGTTGGAAACTGCGGTGGAACACCCGCCCCGGCAACGGGGCTCGGGGCGGAGGGCCGGGAAGCTAGCGCAGCGCCTTCCGGATTGCATCCGATAAATTCGGACCCCGCTTTTTCCCGCTTCCCAAGGCTCTTTCCGCCTCCTCTTCCTATTCCTGGTCTTCTTCCTATTCCCCATCCCGGCGGAGCCGGAACCAACCATCTTTGCTCTTCGTGCTCTCTTGTCATCCCGAGCGAGGAACGAGCCGAGGGATCTCTCGAAAGCGCGAACGTTTTTCCCATCGCGAAGTGGCGTGGAGAGGCGGGACGAGTATCGATGCCGCGAAAATTTCTCGGACGCCCGGGAGATCCCTCGGCTTCGCTCGGGATGACAAGCAAGGGCAATGGGTGATCGGACGGCTGGGAAAAAGGAAACCTCGCAAACCGGTAGGTTTTTTATTACCGAGGCACCAATCTGAGCATGGCCAAAGGGGGCGGCATCTGCAGGGGGGAGAAAGTGCGATGAAGGTGTCGCGGAGCGACAAGGCAAGAGTAGCCGGGCGTTTCAACGCCCGGGCTCGAGTCGAAATCGCGGGAAGCCATCCCGCGCCACAGTCTCAATCGAACCTCCGTTCCCACCGCCCGAACGTCGATTCCAGCGACTCCGGACCCACCGCCGCCGTGACCAGGCGGTCGGCGCGGAACAGGCGCCCGGCGAGGGCCTGGATCTCCTCCGGCGACACCGCCGCGAGCCGCTGGTGGACGCTTTCCGGATCCAGGATCGTGTCGAAACTGAGCAGGCATTCGCCCGCCCACGACATCTGCGCGGCGGTGTTCTCCAGGGCGATCCGACTCTGGCCGATGAGGTAGGATTTCGCCTCGTCCAGTTCCCGGTCGGATACCGGCGCCTCGGCGAAGCTTAGCAGCACTGCCCGCAGCCGGTCCAGCGCCCGCGGCACCTCCTCCGGATCCAGCGCCACGTAGACGTGCAGCAGGCCCGTGTCCTCGAAACTCATCAGGTCGCTCTGGATCTCGTAGCAGAGCCCCTCCTTCTCCCGCAGGTCCTGGAAAAGGCGGCTGCTCATGTTCTCGCCCAGCATCACGTTGAGCAGCTTCTGCGCGTAGCGGGTCTCGTCGTGCCGGCCGCAGGCGTGGAACCCCACCGCCAGGTGCGCCTGTTCCAGGTCGTTGCGCACCGCGAAGGCCGAGCCGCGCCCGCTGTTGCCCGCCGGAGCGGCCGACATCGGCGGCGCCGGCCGCAGGTCGCCCAGCAGGCGATGCAGCCGGTCCAGCACCCGCTCGTGTTCCACTCGGCCCGCCACCGTCACCACCGCCTGGTTCGCGCTGTAGGCCGAGCGGTAGAAATCGCCGACCGCCGCGCGATCGATCCGGTCCAGGCTCTCGGAGGTGCCCGTGATCGGCCGGCCCAGCGGATGATCCGGCCACGCCGCCGCGCTCGTCAGGTCCTCCAGCCACTGCGAAGCCTGGTCGCGGACCATGGCGATCTCCTCGTGGATCACGCTCCGCTCGTTCTCCAGGTCGTCCGGGTCGAAACGCGGATGCTGGAACAGGTCCGCCATCACCTCCAGGAGCGGATCCAGCTGCTCCGCCGGGCCCTTCACCTGGTAGGCCGTCTGGTCCTCCGTGGTGAAGGCATCGATCGACGCCCCCAGCCGCTCGATCTGCCGGGAAATTTCCTCCCCGTTCCGCGACGCCGTGCCCTTGAACAGCAGGTGCTCGATGAAATGCGCGATCCCGTTGTGCTCCGCCGCCTCGTGCCGGCTCCCGATCCCCGTCCAGAACCCGATCGACGCACTCTGCATGTGCGGCATCTCGACCGTGGCGACACGGACACCCGAGGGCAGCGTGGTGAGATGGGGGGAATCGCTCATGAACGGGCAGACACCGGAGCGCAATTCCGGCG
>JAUIGT010000091.1 GCA_030432615.1 Verrucomicrobiia bacterium | reverse complement strand
AACACGCCGCCCGCACCGCCGTCGCCCACCTCGTGCTGAACCTCGACGAAACCATCACGTTGGAATGAATTTCGCCTCCTCCCTCGCCCATCCCGAAGCCGAGTTCCGCCTCGGCGAAACCCGGCGGCATTTCTTCGGTCGCAGCGCCCGCGGTATCGGTATCGCCGCGCTGGGGTCGCTCCTCGGACGCGATCTCGGACAGGCAGCGGCCGCGACCGCATCGCCGGCCTCCCCGCTGAACGGCGTTCTCCCTGAATTTCACGTTCCCCCCAAGGCCAAGCGGGTCATCTACCTGTTCCAGAGCGGCGCGCCGTCGCAGCAGGATCTCTTCGACCACAAGCCGCTGCTCCAGGAACATTTCGGCGAGGACATGCGCGACCATTTCGAGATGACCCAGCGGGTCACCGGCATGACCGCCAACCAGAGTACCTTTCCGCTGGCGGGGACGAAATACGAATTCTCCCGACATGGCGAAAGCGGGATGGAGATCAGCGAACTGCTCCCGCACATCTCCGGCATCGCCGACGACATCTGCCTGGTGCGCTCGATGCACACCGAGGCGATCAATCACGATCCGGCGATCACGTTTTTCCAGACCGGTCACCAGCTCGCCGGCCGGCCCAGCATCGGCTCCTGGCTGTCTTACGGGCTCGGCTCCGCCAACGACAACCTGCCGACCTTCATCGCGCTGGTTTCGCGGGGAACGGGCCGACCGAATTGCCAACCGCTCTACGACCGGCTCTGGGGCAGCGGCTTTCTCCCGACGCAACATGCCGGGGTGAAATTCATGAGCGTGGGCGATCCGGTGCTCTATCTCAACAACCCGGAGGGCTTCGACGCCACCGCCCGCCGCCGCATGCTCGACGACCTCGCCAAGCTCAACGAGAAGAAGCTGGCCGAGTTCGGCGACCCCGAGATCGACACCCGGATCCGCCAGTACGAGATGGCCTACCGGATGCAGACCTCGGTGCCGGAGTTGACCGATTTCTCCGACGAGCCGCAGCACATCCTCGACATGTACGGCCCGGACGTGACCACGCGCGGGACCTACGCCTACAACTGCCTCCTCGCCCGCCGCATGGCCGAGCGCGACGTCCGTTTCATCCAGCTCTTCCACATGGGTTGGGACCAGCACTTCACCCTGCCCAAGCAACTCCCCGGGCAATGCCGCGACGCCGACCAGCCCTCGGCCGCGCTCATCAAGGACCTGAAGCAACGCGGCCTCCTCGACGACACCCTCGTCGTCTGGGGCGGTGAGTTCGGCCGCACCTCCTACTGCCAGGGCAAGCTGGAGCGCGACAACTACGGCCGGGATCATCACCCGCGCTGTTTTTCCCTCTGGCTCGCCGGCGCCGGCATCAAGCCCGGCCTCACCTACGGCGCCACCGACGAGTGGTGCTACAACATCACCGAGAACCCGGTGCACGTGCACGACCTCCACGCGACGATGTTGCACCTGCTCGGCATCGATCACGAGCGTCTCACCTACCGCTTCCAAGGCCGCTATTTCCGCCTCACCGACGTGCACGGGCACGTGGTGAAGGACATTCTCAGCTGAAAATGTGGGGCAGGTTTTCAACCTGCCCTACGCTAGCCCATTCACTTCCCAGCCCTTTCGGTAGGGCTGCTTCACCAGGGCGGTGGCTTCCGGGCTGTTGTCGAACTTCAGCGCCTCCGGATTCCACTCCAGGGTGAGGCCGGGAAAACGGCAGACGATCGTTCCCAACAACACCGTTTCCGTGAGCGGGCCGGCATAGCCGAAATGCGAAGTGGTCTCGTCCTCGCCGCGGATGGCGTCGATCCATTGCTGGTAGTGATTCACGCCCTCGACCGCGGCGAGCTTGTCGGCGTCCGCCCTGCCATCGCGGAAGATCACCGGGAGGCCATTGCTACCGTGTCCCGCCACGAGGGTTCCGGTCTCCCCGATGTAGAGCGATCCTCCCGCCGCCAGCTTGTAGTCTGTCGGCAGGCCGCAGGCCGCCAAGTCGGGACGTTGGTCGCCATCGTGCCAGGTCAGCTCGAGGCGATCGCCCTTCGTGTATTTCGTCCCGGCGAAGGCGTAACGAATCCGCTCCGCCTTCGGAAAGGTTTCCGGCATCGGCTCCGGTCCCTCGTAGGCGACCGTCAGCGGGGCCGCCAGTTCCAGCGCCCACACGGGCGGATCGATGATGTGCGCTCCCATGTCGCCGAGGGCACCCGCGCCGAAATCGAACCAACCACGCCAGTCGAAGGGCTGGTAGGCCTCGTGATACGGACGCTCGGGGGCCACTCCCAGCCAAAGATTCCAATCCAGGGTTTCCGGCACCGGCATTTCGCCTTCGGGCCGCGCGATTCCCTGGGGCCACACGGGCCGGTTCGACCAGCAGTGCACCTCCTTGATTTTTCCGACGGCACCCTCGCGGATCAGTTTCACCAGTGTCCGGTAGGTTTTCCCGTTGTGATGCTGATTGCCCATCTGGGTGGCCACGCCGGCCTCCTTAGCGGCCGCGGTGATGGCACGGGATTCGTGGACCGTCCGCGTGAGCGGCTTCTGGGTGTAGCAGCCGATGCCCAACTTCAGGGCCGTCATCGTGATCGGCGCGTGCATGTGATCGGGCGTCGTCACGGTGATCCCGTCGAGCGCGTCGCCCTCCTTCTCCAGCATTTCCCGCCAGTCGGCATAACGATTCGCCTTCGGCCACTTGTTGGCCGCGAGAAGAAACCCGCCCTGCCGTTTCGTCCGTCCCTGGTTGACGTCGCAGAAGGCCCGCATGTTGGCGAACTTCGCCGCCCCGTTGGAATCGGCCCAGCCTTTCCCACCCACCCCGACCGAGGCGATGTTCGGCGTCTCGTTGGGCGACGCGGCCCAGGATCCGATCACCGGGGCGAGACCGGTGGACGAGCAGAAGGTGAGAAAGGTGCGGCGTCTCATGGGAAGGATTCTGAACAAGTTCACTCACCGACACCAGCCTTCAGCGCCCCGTGATCCCAGATTCTCCCGGGATTCATCCATCCGCCCCGACCTTCGCGACCTGCCCTGTCCTGACGGTCGCTACGACTTGAGAAAATTCTCCTCCGTCGAAACCGATTCCTCTTCGGCGATCTGCTTGTCGATGGTCCGATCGACCGACAAATCCTCTTCCACGCGGGCCTCGCTCTCGAGCGTCGAAGATCGCTCCCCCTGATCGGTCTCCCCGCCCTGTTTCTCCCGGTCGGGCTCGCGGTGCGGCGGGAATTTTCCCTCGCGCAGATGGAGACGGTAGATGGGTTCGGGCATCTCGATCCCCTTCTCGTCGAACGCCTCCTTCACCAGGCGAATGGCTTCGCTCCGAACCCGGGGGTAGCTGGCGTAATCCTGGTCAACCCAGGCAAAAAACCGCATCACCACCGAGCTGTCCCCCAAGGTCTCGATGATGCCCATCGGCGCCGGCTCCTCAAGGATGGCGGGAATGGAGCGAAGCACCTCAGTCCCTGTCCGTCGCGCCTCCGTCAGGTCGAATTCCGTCGATACCCCGACATCGAACTCGAACCGGCGTCTCGGATTCCGGGTCAGGTTGAGCAGGACCGAGTTGATCACCATGGCGTTGGGAATGCGAAGATGGTTCCCCGCCAACGTCACCAGCACCGTGTCCCTCGCGGTGAGCCGCGCCACCTTGCCCAGCTTCCCGTCGATCTCGATGACATCCCCGATCTCGAACGGGTTTCGCGTGCTCAGCAGCACCCCGGCGAGATAGTTTTCCACGATGCTTTTGAAGGCAAATCCCAGCGCCAGCCCCATCAGGCCGGCGGCTCCCATCACCGCGCCCACCACGGCGGTGGCATCGAGCAACTCCAGAGCCACCACCAGGCTCAACAGCATGATCACCGCCTTCAGCACGCGAAGGAGCAGTTGCCGGCCCAGCGAGGAAAGATGCAGCCTGTCGAGCCATGATCGCCTTCTCTCGAGCAGGCGGGTCAGGCACCAGGCGCCGATCACGATCAGCAGGGCCACAGCTACCAGCGGGGCCTTGGCGATTCCGATCCTTCCCATTTCCCGCAACTTCTCCACGGCGGGCGCAAATCGATCCGCGATCTGCGCCGGATCAACGAGACGATCCCTCGCCAGCACCACTCCGTCGATCCGTTCCGCCAGGGTCAGCGCTTCCCGGCGGAGGGCTTCGCTGGAAACTTCCCCCGACAGGGTGACGATCCCCGAGGTCACCTCCACGTCGATCTTTTCGAAATCGCCGAGGGCGGAAAAGATCTCCTCGAGCCGCCCTTCGATGGCCTCATCCGATTGAGTCGCGACAACCTCGATCGGCTCCGTCTCTTTCTCCGTCACCTCCTGCTGAGCGGTCGCGGAAACGGCCATCGACAGGAAAAGAGAAACGGTCCAGAAGCGAGCGTGCATGATGCCAGGCAGTTCTACCATCTTGCTTCGCGCTCCCGGGAATTGCAAACCCTCCCGGCCGGGCGACCGCGGTCGCTCCGAAACCCGTGTCCCGGCTGGCTTACCGCGTCAGCCAGCCTATCCCCCGGAGAAACTCCCGTACCCGGGAGACAGAGATCTCGAAACCCCGGTTCCCCTGCAATCCGTGGAGATAGAATTCATGCCCAAGGCCGGGAAAGGTCTCGAGTTCGATCCGTTCGGTCCCGACTTCCCGGGCTCGTTCGACAAAGACCTCGGACGATGACAGGGGCACGATGACATCCTCGCTACCGTGCAGGATCAAGGTCGGCGGCAGGGGTTCCGCCAATTGCCGAAGCGGAGAGATCGCCATCAGCGACGCCAACTCCTTCTCGCTGGTCCGCTCCCGCACGATGGGGATATCGAGATCGACGGCCGGGTTGAAGAGCAGGAGCGCGTTCGGCGGATCGAGCACCTGATCGTCCCCTTCCACGGCTCCGCGAATCGCGCACATGGCGGCGAGATGCCCACCCGACGATCCTCCGGCCGCCGCGACACGCTCGGGATCGATTCCCAATTCGGCAGCGTGCTCCCTCGCCCATCTCATCGCCGCCCTCGCATCCTCCACCGCATCGAAAGGCATGACCTCGCCGCCGTGTCGCGATTTCACCCGGTAATCGACCGTCATCGCCACCAGCCCGCGCTCGGCCATGGCCTCGGCCTGCTTCGCGAATTGCGAGGGAATCCCCACCTCGAAACCGCCCCCGAAAAACCACAGCACAGCGGGGCGGCGGTCACCCGGTCGCCAGTCGTCCGGTCGATAGATCCACAGGGCGAGTTCCTTGCCGTTCACCACTCGATAGACCCGCCGCTCCGAACCGTCGCCCGCCGGCGATCTACCGGTGACCAGCGAAAGCAACCCGATCAACCCGCCGAAAATCGCCAGCACCCAGGCCAGCCCGATCAGCAGGGAGCGGAGCGATTCGCGTTTCATCGTGGCATCCTGGAAAATCGGAGCCGGCAGGTCAACGATCGGGATCGACAGGCCGACGCTCCGGCGGCGCGCCGCCTGCCGGGTTTACCGCGAGCCTCGCCCCGTCAGCGCCAATCGACACCATCGACGACTCGAAAGCCCGGCACCGGACCAGCCGAACCCCTCGCATTTGCGTACCTTCCCCGACCCGACAACAAGTGGTAAGACCTCTGACCAATGATTCCTCCCGCCACTCTCGACGCCCGCCCGATTCGACGCCCCAGCCTGGTCGAATCCACCTGCGAACGTCTCGCGGCCCATGTCGCCGAGGAGTATCCGGGCGGTGGCGACTCGCCCATGGAGGAAATCTGGCTGCCCTCGGAACGCGAGTTGGCGAGCCGTTTTCGCGTCAGCCGCCCGGTCATCCGCGAGGCCACCAAGCGACTGGAGTTCCAGGGCTTGCTGGAGGTGCACCACGGCCGCGGAATCAAGGTGGTCCGCCAACTGCAGCGTCCCCTCAGCGACGCGCTGCGCTTCGACATTCCCGACAATCTCGAGCGCCTTCGCCAGCTCAACGAGGCGCGACGCATTCTCGAACCCGAGATCGCCAGGCTGGCGGCCCTTCACGCCACGGACAAGGACCTGCGGTTCCTGGTCGCCTGCCACGATGAGATGGTGTCGTGTCCCGATCTCGGCATCGCCGCCCGCATCGATGCCCGGTTCCACGAAGGGATCGCCCGCGCGGCCGGAAACAATGTGGTGGCACTGGTGCTCGCCGCTTTCGGTGATCTCGCCGAAGAAAGCCGGAGGCGCACCCTGTCGGTCTCGGGAATGGAAACGGCCATCGCTCACCACGGCGCCATCCTCGAAGCGTTGAAGCAACGCGAGGGAGACGAGGCTGCCCGCCTCATGGCGCATCACGTCGGCGAGGCCTCTCGCGACCTCGAAGCTTCGGAACTCGCCGCCCGCCCGTCATGAAATTTCCTCTCCTCCCCTCCTTGTTCGCAGCGGCGTCCGCGGTTCTCCCGGTTCATGGAGCCGCCGACGATCCCCTGGCGATCCTGGAGCAGAACTGCCTCTCCTGCCACAACGCGCACGACGCCAAGGGCGACGTGGTTTTCGAGACGGCGCCGATCCAGATCGATGACCTCTCGCAGATCCTCGACTCGATCTCCGGCCCGGATCCCGAGATGCCGAAGGATCGCGATGCCTTGTCCGCCGCGGAAGTCGCCACGCTGGCGAAATGGATCGAGGCCGGCGCACCCATTCCCGAGGGCCGCGTCCTCAAGGACACCTACGTTCCCGGTCGCGACTGGTGGTCGTTGCAACCGATTGAACAGGGTCAGGTCGCGGACGCAACCCACTCGAATGATCCGTGGGTGAAGAACGAGATCGACGCCTTCGTCCTGGCCAAGCTGCGGGAGAAGAACCTCGCCCCCTCGCCGGAAGCGGAACCGCGCGTCCTCGTTCGCCGCCTTTACTACGACCTCACCGGATTGCCGCCGCAGCCAGAGGAGATCGACGCGTTCGTGACCGACTACGCCAGGGATCCGGAAGGCACCTGGGCGGCACTGGTCGATCGCCTGCTGGCCAGCCCGAACTACGGGGAACACTGGGCCCGGCACTGGCTCGACGTGGCCCGCTACGGGGAGACCCACGGTTACGACAAGGACAAGCCGCGCCCCAACGCGTGGCCCTATCGCGACTACGTCATCCGCAGCCTCAACGACGACAAGCCCTGGTCGCGTTTCGTGCGGGAACAGATCGCGGGAGACGTGCTTTTTCCCGGCGATCCCGACGGCATCGTGGCCCTCGGTTTCATCGCCGCAGGCCCCTGGGATTTCATCGCCCACTACGAGGTCGGGGAGAAGAAGGTGGATGGCCGCATCGCCAAGCACATGGACCGCGACGACATGGTCAGCGCGACTTTCAACGCCTTCATGTCGACCACGGTGCAGTGCGCCCAGTGCCACCATCACAAGTTCGACCCGGTTTCGATGGAGGATTACTATCGGCTCCACGCGGTCTTCGCGGCGGTGGACCGGGCGCCGCGAGTCTACGACCTCGATCCCGAGGTGCAGCGAAAGCGCGAGCGACTTTCCGTGGAAATCGGCAAGGCGGAGGGAGCGATCAAGACTCTCGACCAGCGGATCAAGAACGAGGGAGGCCCCGAACTCGCCCGGCTCCGCGAGCGCATCGGCGTCTTGAAGAAGGCCGGGGCCGAGGGCGTGAAGAAGGACCCGGCCTACGGCTACCACAGCCAGATCGTGAAGAGCCCGGACACCGAAAAGTGGGTGCAGGTGGATCTCGGAGAACCGGTCGCCATCGAAGCGATCGAATTGATCGGCGCGCACGACGAGTTCGGCGGCATCGGGGCCGGGTTCGGTTTCCCGGTGCGCTACCGGGTCGAGGTCGCCGACAACCTCGATTTCACGGAGAATCGCCGCGTCATTGCCGATCGCACCGATGCCGACCAAGCCAATCCCGGCATCGCTCCCGTGCGTCTCGCGGCAAAAGGTGAAACGGCGCGTTACCTCCGCGTCACCGCGACGCGGTTGGCCGAGCGGAAGAACGACTACATCCTCGCCCTCGGGGAAATCCGCGTCCTCGACGAGGCCAAAACCAATCTCGCCGCCGGTCGATCGGTCGGCGCGCTCGACTCCATCGAGCAGGGCGTGCGCTGGGGAAGGAAGAACCTCGTCGACGAAAAATTCGCCACCGGCGGCGACCCGGCCGCCGCGCGGGAACTCGCGGAACTCCTCGAGAAGGAGCGCGCCCTTCTCGCGAAGATCGACACCCCGGAGATGCGCGACGAGCGAGCCGCGCACGAGGCGAATCTCGCGAAGCTGCGAGAGCAACTCGGCGCCCTGCCCGAAGGCAAGCTCGTCTACGCCGCCGCCACCCATTTCCGGAAGTTCGGCAATGTCGTTCCCACCGAGGGTCAGCCGCGCGAGATCCACCTGCTGCAGCGCGGCGACATCGGCAGCCCGGGCGACCTCATGCACCCGGGCGCTCCGGCGCTGTGGGACGGGGGCACCCCGGAATTCGACCTTTCGAAAGACGCCACCGAGGGCGAGGCCCGCGCGGCGCTGGCCAACTACCTCGCCGATCCCGCCAACCCGCTGACCTGGCGTTCCGTCGTGAACCGCCTCTGGCTCCACCACTTCGGGCGCGGCATCGTCGATTCACCCAACGATTTCGGCCGCATGGGCATGGCGCCGACCCATCCGGAGCTGCTCGATTTCCTGGCCGCGAAACTCCGCAATGATCCCGACCAATCGCTCAAAGCCATCCACCGGCTCATCGTCACCAGCGCCACCTGGCGCCAGGCCTCGGCGCACGATCCCGAGCGCGCCGCCGTCGATGCCAACAATGCCTACTACTGGCGCGCCAATCGCCGTCGCCTTTCCGCCGAGGAACTGCGCGACTCCGTCCTCTTCGTCGCCGGCAAACTCAACCCCGAGCGCGGCGGCCCCAGCTTCCAGGACTTCGTCATCGAGAAACCCCAGCACTCCCCGCATTACCAGTATCATCTCTACGATCCCGACGATCCCAAGACGCAGCGCCGATCGATCTACCGGATGATCGTCCGCTCCAAGACGCAGCCCTTCCTTACCACCCTCGACTGCGCCGACCCGTCGCAGATGGTGGCGAAACGCGACGAGACCACGACCGCCCTCCAGGCCCTGGCGTTGCTGAACAACCCCTTCATGGAGACCATGGCCGGCCACCTCGCCGAGCGGGTGGAGAGCAATCCCGATCCGATCACCGCCGCCTTCAATCGAGCCACCGGGCGCGCCCCCCACGCCAACGAGCGCGCCGCCCTCGCCGCCTACGCCAAGACTCACGGTCTCGCCAACGCCTGCCGCGTAATCCTCAACCTCAGCGAATTTGCTTATGTCGATTGAACGCCGCCATTTCCTCGCCGGGCTCGCGGGCACCTTCCCCGGCATGGCCCTGACCGACCTGCTGGCTCGCGACGGCGTGCTCTCGGGCACGCTCCATCGTCCGCCCCGGGCCAAGCGGGTGGTCCAACTCTTCATGGCGGGCGCGGCCAGTCATGTGGACCTCTTCGATCACAAGCCGCAACTGGTGAAAGAGCACGGCCAGCAGTGGGACCCGGGCGAGGAGGTCGAGCTGTTCCAGTCGACGCCGGGCGCGAGCATGAAATCGGTCTGGGATTTTCAGCGCTACGGAAATTGCGGAAAGGCTATTTCCGACGTCGTCGCGCCGCTGGGCGAAGTCGCGGACGATCTCGCCTTCGTGCACAATATCGTGGGAAAAACGGGTGTTCACAGCCAGGGCACGCTGCTCCAGACGACCGGCTTCAACCGGCCCGGCTTTCCCAGCGCGGGATCGTGGGTCAGCTACGCGCTCGGTTCGGAAAACGAGAACCTTCCCAGCTTCGTGGTCCTGCCCGACCACCGCGGCCTCGCCTCCAACGGCACCAAGAACTGGTCCTCGATGTTTCTCCCCGCCGAGCACCAGGGCACGGTGATCCGGCCCGGTGCCGCCACGCCGATCGACGATCTTTTTCCGCCGGAGGACAGCGACTACATCACCCCGGCGGCCGACCGCGACGGGCTCGCTCTGCTGGAAAAACTCAACTCCGGCTACGCCACTGCCCGCCCCGGCGACAGCCGGCTGACCGCCCGTATCCGCAGCTACGAGTTGGCGGCCCGGATGCAGCTCAGCGCCACCGAGGCGCTCGATGTTTCCAAGGAACCGCAGTACATCAAGGACCTCTACGGCCTGGCCCCGGAGGGTCCCGGCGTCGATGACACCGAGATCAACGTGAAAGCCGAGACCGAGTTCTTCGGCCGCAAATGCCTCGTGGCCCGGCGCCTGCTGGAGCGCGGCGTCCGCTTCGTCCAGATCTGGTCGGGAAACGACAACGGCTTTCCCCGCCGCAACTGGGATTCGCACGAGAACATCGAGCGCGACCACGGCCCCCTGGCGCGCGGGATGGCGGTCGGCGCCGCCGGTCTGATCAAGGACCTCAAGCAGCGCGGCATGCTGGATGACACCGTCATCCTCTGGACCACCGAGTTCGGTCGCATGCCCTGCGCCCAGCGCGGCGTCGGCCGGGACCACAATCCCTTCGTCTTCACCAACTGGCTCTGCGGCGGCGGCATCCGCGGCGGCGTCACCCACGGCGAGAGCGACCAGTGGGGTTTCAAGCCGCTCGACCCGGACAATCCCACCCAGGTCTACGACATCCACGCGACGGTCCTGCACCTGCTCGGGATCGATCACGAGCGGCTGACCGTGCGTCACAACTCCATCGACCGCCGGCTGACCGATGTGCACGGGCACGTCATCCGGGAGATCGTGGCCTAGACTGCGCGTGGCTCTGGAGAATCGGACCTCACACGAAGGCACGAAGACACCAAGGCGGGCCCCAGTTTTCTTCCCCCTGCGACGGCGTCTCCGCAAAGGGACTCTTCGCATTCCAGCATTCCGAGAAGAACTTCGTGTCTCGGTGCCTTCGTGTGAGGCTCCAGCATCGATTCACTCGATGCTTTCCACCACCATTTCCGATTTGAGTGAATCGGGAATTCGGCGCTTGTTGGCCTCGGCAACATGACCGATTCCACGCAGACTCCCCCGCTCACCGCCTCGAAACGCACCCGCTGGCTGGTCGTCGGGCCGGCGCTGGTGTTGCCGTTGATGGCGTCGTTCTTCTACTTCGTGCTCTTTCCCGGCACTGCTTTCGGCAACGCCTTCTACACGGCCATCAAGATCTTTCTCCTCACCTGGCCGGTGATCGCCACCTGGCTGATCCTCCGGGAACGGTTCACCCGGGAGCGGCCCGGCCTCTTTCATCGCCGGAAATCGATGCTCGTCGGCGCGCTTTTCGGACTCGCCGTCGTCGGACTGATGCTGCTGCTCAAGGAATTCACTCCCATGGGCGAGGTGCTCCAGCAGAACGGCGCCCGCATTCGGGAACGGGTCGAGGGACTCGGGATGCTCCATCATTTCACCCTCGCGGCCTTCGCCATCTCGATCGTCCACGCCGGGCTCGAGGAATTCTACTGGCGCTGGTTCGTCTACGGAAATCTCCGCCACCTCGTTTCCCAACCCTGGGCCCATGGGCTCGCGGCGACCGGATTCCTGTCCCACCACATCGTCATCACCAGCCAATTCTTCCCGCTCGGCTTCGCCATCTTTCTCGGAATCTGCGTGGGCATCGGCGGAGTTTTCTGGAGCTGGCTCTACCAGAAACACCGCACCCTCTGGGGCGCGTGGTTCAGCCACATGATCGTCGATTTCGGCATCTTCTGGATCGGCTACCAGCTGCTGTTTCTGCACGCTCGCTGATCGGCGACGGAAGCGCTTGTCCTCGGGCCCGGTTTCGTCAAAGGTAGGCGCATGCGCGCTTCGATCGATAAGCTCTCAGAACAGATCCGGAATCAGCCCCATCTCGATGAATCCGAGAAGAGGGATCTCCTCGCCCAACTGGCCGCGATCGAGGAGGAAGTGCAGTCGCCGGAAACTCCCGAGGATACCAGCGAGGTGGAGGAAATCGTCCGACGCGCCGCCGAGGAAGCAGAGGGGCAGTCCTTTTCCGACCAGATCGAGGAAGGCCTGCTCCGCCTCGAAGCGTCCTTTCCCACCACCGCCGCCGCGCTCGGTCGCGTGGCCCACGTGCTCTCGCGGATGGGAATCTGAGCCCGTTTCAGGGCTTCGGTTCGGTCTCCGGCAGCGGAAAACTGACCTCAGTGTCGGCGTGGAACATGTGCCCGCCGGGCTTGCCGTCGGCGCCGTAGCTGACCAGGGTTACGGTGCCGTCCTCGCCGACGGTGTATTCGAACACGTTGCCGGCGTGGTCGCGAATCGCCTCGTCATCCAACCCCATGGCCTCGAGGGTCTCGGGCGCCTTTCCCCCGTGCTCGCTCGCCCAGTTTTCGATCGATTCCTGCAGAGCCCGGATTCGTTCCCGGGTCACGACCGCGGGCGCCTCGCGATCGCGCAGCCGGTAGAATCCGAAAGCGATCACCACCAGGCAGGCCGCGACCACGAGCAGGGCTTTCTTTTCCTGGGTCATCGATCCGGGGGGCTCAGAGTTCGAGCCCGAGAAAGTCGCGGGCGTTGCCGAAGCAGATGTTCTCGATCATCGGCCGCAGGAGGGCGTCGTCGTCAGGCACGAGCCCGTCCTCGATATCCTGGCCGACCAGGTTGCAGAGAGTGCGCCGGAAATACTCGTGGCGCGGGAACGACATAAAGGAGCGCGAATCGGTGAGCATACCGACGAAACGCGAGAGCAGGCCGCAATTGGAAAGCGCGTTCATCTGCCACTCCATTCCCTCCTTCTGGTCGAGGAACCACCAGCCACTGCCGAACTGAACCTTCCCGGGAATCTCGCCGTCCTGGAAATTCCCGATCATGGTCGCGAAGATGAAATTGTCGTTGGGATTGTTGTTGTAGAGGATCGTCTTGGGCAGGATGCCGTCGAGATCGAGCTGCCCGAGATAGGCGGACATCGCCCGGGCCTGCGGATAGTCGCCGATAGAATCGCAGCCGATGTCGGCCCCGATCTGCTCGAAGAGGCGCCGGTTGTTGTTCCGCATCGCACCGACATGCAGCTGTTTCGTCCAGCCCTTCTCGGCGTCGAGTTGGCCGAAAAACACCATCATGTGCCCGGCGAAAGCCTCGCGCTCCTCCGGCGTGGCCGCCTTGCCGGCCCGGGCGTGCTCGAAGATGTCGCTGGCCTCCGAACCGGTGGGAAAAATGGCCGGGCAACGCTCCAATCCGTGGTCGGAGAGGCGTCCGCCCGTCTCGTGGAAGAAATCGTGCCGACTCCGCAGCGCGTCCTTGAAGGAACTCAGGTTGCCGATGTGCATGTCGGCCGCCTCCGCGAGCCGATCGACCCAGGCGTTGAAGGTCTCGGGCTGATCCACGTTGAGCGCCTTGTCGGGCCGGAAGGTCGGATAGACTTTCGTGGCGCAGTCGGATTTCGCGATGGCCCGGTGATGGGCGAGGTCGTCGGTGGGATCGTCGGTGGTGCAGAGCGCGCGCACCTGGAATGTTTCCAGGATGCCGCGGGCGGAAAACTCGGGCTGCTGGAGCTTGGCGTTGGCCTCTTCCCAGATGGCGGGTGCCGTCTCCTCGTTCAGCAGGGTGTCGATGCCGAAGTAGCGCTTCAGTTCCAGGTGGGTCCAGTGGTAGAGCGGATTGCGCAGCGTGTGCGGAACCGTCCGGGCGAAGGCGAGGAATTTCTCGTAGGGATCGGCGTCGCCGGTGCAGAGCGCTTCCGCGGTCCCGTTGCAGCGCATGGCGCGCCACTTGTAGTGATCGCCCTCCAGCCAGATCTCGTAGAGGTTGGCGAACTGCCGGTTCGACGCGATGTCGGCCGGCGGCAGGTGATTGTGGTAGTCGAGGATGGGCTGCGGCGCGGCGAAATCGTGGTAGAGATGTCGGGCCGGTTCGCTCTGGAGCAGGAAATGATCGTGGATGAAGGGGGAAGCCATGACCCTGAATGTTGGACCAGGATTCGCTTCGGCGAAACGGGGAATTGGTGGCGAAAGCGCCGGAAATGGATGTTGACCCTGTCGGGTCGCCGGCTGGACCCTGTTGAATGGGAATCCGGGCGCTGATACTCTTTGCTGATGTTGGAAGATATGGGGATAGGAGGAATCGCCGTGGCTGCCCTCGCAATGTTCGTTTGGGTTCCGGTCGCAAGGTCGCAGGCGCCTGATGAGGCTGATTTCTATTTTCAGCAGCCAGACTTCTATTCCCTGCAGAATTCGGAGGAGGTGGTTCTCTTCTTCGATTTCGCTGAGCGGGCGAAACCAGTTACGCCAAGGGACCTTGATTCATTGATATCCTGGTGGCCTGCGACGGACGGTTCGGGGCCGCTATTTCTCCAGCAACCAGATCGATGGTCACCATTACCGCCAGGCACATACCTGGATGTTCGGCCCTCGCGATCCGTAGATAGCTCGTATGATTTTCCCGGTCTGAGCTTCCTCGCTGTCACCGATCTGGCTGAGGACTACCGCCCAGAAGCACTCTTGTTCGATTTCCCGGGAATTCCCAACTGGTGGATGGTGGGTCCAGAGAGCGAAAATTTCGTACCGCCACCAGCGGGTTCCCTGATCATGGAGGCCTTCCAGTCCCGTGAAAAAGACTCGGTGATTCGAGCGCTGCAAGTGTTGAGGGAATTCGAAATCGACTTGGGTCCTGAGGTGAGAACCGCCGCCGAGATTGTCGCCGCCCTTCAACAGCTTGACACACTTTCACTTCGGCGGCTGGACCATGCCTTCGAGGATTCGATCTGGTACTGGTCTCCCATTTACCCGTCGTTTGAGACATATTCCGAGAACGCCGAACTTCGCTAGGATTTCTCGATTTCTTACCCCGGTCCATGAACTTCCTCGCCCATCTCCATCTCGCCCGGCCGGACCCGGTGTCGCGGCTGGGAAACCTTCTGGGCGATTTCGTGCGCGGGCGGCCGGACGACCGGTTCTCGCCGGAGATCTGGCGCGGGATCATGCACCACCGCCATCTCGATGCCTTCACGGATTCCCACCCCGCCTGGAAACGGAGCCGGACGCGCCTGGCGCGGGAACGGGTGCGCTTTGCCGGCATCGTGGTCGATGTCTTCTACGACCACTTTCTCAGCCGGCACTGGGATCGGTTCGCGACCGATGGCGAATCGCTGCCGGATTTCATCGATCAATGCCACTGCGACCTCCGCTCGGCGGCCGCGCTCGGACCGGCGGACGCCAACGCCGTCATCGCCCGCATGGAAGCCGAGGGATGGCTGGCTTCCTACGCCGAGTTGGCGGGTATCGACGAGGCCATGCACCGCATCTCCCGGCGCTCCCCGCGCCTGGGGCCGATCGCGGGTGGCATCGCCGACCTGGAGCGGGAATATGCCGGGTTCGAGGCGGACTTTCTCCAATTCTATCCCGATGCCATCGTCAGCTCCGAGGAGCTTCACCGCGCCGCAGAGGCGGGGCGGAAATCCGGGGCGGTCCTGTAACGATCGCGGTGGCCAAGGTTATACTCCTGCAAAGAACGAACGATTCCCTCCCGAACGGGTTCGATAATCCATGAGCGACGAGCGCGAAGAAGAACTGATTCTCGCGGTGCAGGCCGGGAACCTCGAAGATTTCGAGGAACTGATTCACCGGCACGCCTCGCGGCTGAAGGCGTTTGTCGCGATGCGGCTCCCGGTTCCGCACCTCATCGACGAGATCGCCCACGAGACCTTCGTGTTCGCCTACCACCACATCAACGACTTCGAGGCCGGCACGGATTTCGGCAAGTGGCTGCGGGCCATCGCCTTCAACCTGGTCCGCAAGGAGACCCTGCGTCACCAGCGC
>JAUIGT010000090.1 GCA_030432615.1 Verrucomicrobiia bacterium | reverse complement strand
GGAATCAGGTGGCCGATTTCTTCTTTGAACGATGGAAGAATCTCGCGCCCACCCCGCGGCGGGAAGCGCTCGCGCTCATCGCGGGCAATCCGAACACGGGGATGCGCCTGATGGAAAAGATGAAGGCCGGCGAGATCTCCAAGGCCCTCATGCCGCCGATGCAGCGCTGGAGCTATGCCCGTTCCTCCAACGAGGAAGTGAAGGCCCTGGCGATCGAGCTGTTTGGTCAGGCCAGCGGCGATCGCGCCCAGGTCATCGCCGACTACAAGGCGGCGCTATCGAAGCACGAGGGCGATCCCGAGCGCGGCAAGGCCGTGTTCCAGAAGGCCGCCTGCATGACCTGCCACCAGCTCGGCGGAGTCGGAGTCGAAGTCGGTCCCGCCCTCGCCGATGTGCGCAGCAAGCCGGCGGAGGCTCTGCTAACCGATATCCTCGATCCGAATCGTGCCGTCGAGGAACGCTGGGCCGCCTACAGCATCGAGACCAGGGACGGACGGCAGTTGGCGGGCCTGGTGGCCGCGGAAACCGACGCCGCCATCGAGGTTCGCCTCCCCGGGGGAATTTCCGAGACCGTGCCCCGCGACCAGGTCTCGACCTACGAAACCACCGGGATGTCCCTGATGCCCGTCGGGCTGGAGGGCGCCATCACGAAGGAGGAAATGGTCGATCTGATCGCGTTCCTGAAGGCGCGGTGATTCCCGATCCGAAGGCACGTTTCCATGAAGGCATTTCTGCTCAGTCTCTGCCTCGTTCTGCCGGCGTCCATCCAAGCCGCCCCGGAGAAGCCGAACTTCATCTTCATTTTTACCGACAACCTCGGTTACGGGGACATCGAGCCCTTCGGATCGACGGTGAACCGGACGCCGAACCTCAACCGGATGGCGGAGGAGGGGACGAAGTTCACGCATTTCTGCGTCACCGCCGGGGTCTGCACCCCGTCGCGATCGAGCCTGATGACGGGCTGCTATTCCCAGCGGGTCTCCATGCACCTGAACGATCGGGACTACCACGTGCTCCGGCCGGTATCGCCTTACGGGCTCCACCCCGACGAGATCACCGTGGCGGAGGTGCTCAAGGATCTCGGCTACGCGACTTCGATGATCGGCAAATGGCACCTCGGCGACCAGGAGCCTTTCTGGCCGACGCGGCAGGGATTCGACGAGTATTTCGGGGTGCCCTATTCCGACGACATGACCGAGCGGACCTGGGACCAGGACGGTTCCCACTGGCCTCCGCTGCCGCTGATGGACGGCGAGAAGGTCATCGATGCCCCGGTCGATCGCGATTACCTGACCCAGCGGGAAACGAAGCGTGCCCTGGAGTGGATCGAGCGCAACCGGAACCAGCCGTTTTTTCTCTACATGCCGCAGGCGATGCCTGGCAGCACGGCGGCGCCATTTTCGAGTCCGGACTTCAAGGGAAAAAGCGCGAACGGCCCCTGGGGAGACTCCATCGAGGAACTGGACTGGTCGGTCGGACAGGTGCTGCAAAAGGTGCGCGACCTCGGACTATCGGAAAGAACGCTCGTCATCTGGACCTCCGACAACGGTGCCCCCATGGCCCGGAATCCGAAGACGCCGGACGATCCCAGCCGGGGAACCAACCGACCGCTCCACGGTCGCGGCTACACCACGGCCGAGGGTGCCTTTCGGGTGCCCACGATCATGTGGTGGCCGGGCACGGTATCCGCGGGCGAGACCTGCGAGGAACTGGCGACGACGATGGACATCCTGCCCACCTTCGCCAGGCTGGCCGGGGGCGCGCCACCGAGCGACCGGAAGATCGACGGGCACGACATCCGGCCGTTGATCACCGGCGAGCCGGGGGCGAAGTCGCCCTACGAGGCGTTCTACTATTATTACCTCGACCAGCTGCAGGCCGTTCGCTCGGGACCGTGGAAGCTGTTCCTGCCGCTGAAGGACTTCGCCCGGCACCCGCATTACACGAAGAAAGGGGAGGGGAATGGTCCGCTCCTGTTCAACGTGATCGAGGACATCGGCAGCGAGCGCAATGTCGCCGCCGATCATCCCGAGATTGTCGCCCGGCTCACGCAATTGGCCGAGACCATGCGCGCCGATCTCGGCGATCGCGATGCTCCGGGACCGGGCATTCGCCCGATCGGTCGGGTGGAGCACCCGGTGCCGGTGGTGCTGCAGCGGTGAGAGGCGGGGGATGGGCATCGCATCCCGGCTTGCCGCTCTCGACGGTTCCGGGTAGGATGAACGGTAGCCGATTCACCCGCTTCCCGATTCCTCCCATGGCTACCGACCTCCTCCCGCGTTTCCAGCAATCGCTGGCGATCCTTGTTTCTCCCATCCTCTTCGGGGTGGTTGCGGTCCACGGGCAGGAAACGGTTCCCACCGCGGACGGTCCTCCCGGCGACGGGGAATTCGTCCGCTATCTCGACGGCGAGAAGCGGCAGCAGTTGCAGACGGGAATTGCCCGATATCAGCGGGGAAACCAGATCGTCGATCTCGTCGGGGCGGTGCACCTGGCGGATGCGTCGTATTTCGATACGCTCAACGCGCAGCTGGCCCAGTACGACGTGGTGCTCTATGAGATGGTCGGCGGCGAGTTCGCGACTCGGGAGGAGCGCCGTGACGAGGCCGATCCGGATCTGGCCAACATCCAGATGGCGCACGGAATCATCCACCGCGTGCTGGGAATGGAATACCAGACCGAGGGCATCGACTACGATCGCCCCAACTTCATTCATGCGGATATCGACTGGGACCAATACCAGCAGCTGATGACGGCCCGGAATCAGAGCCTGGCGACGCTGTTCGAGAGGGCGATGGCAATGGCGCAGAATGGTGACGGACCCGCGATCCTGACTGACGAAGAAGCGGGAAACCGCATGCTGGGTGGATTGATCTCGGGACTCACGACCGGCAATACCGCCGAATTGAAGCGCTCGCTCGCGCCGATGCTGGGAGAGGCGGAGACCTTCATCACCGAGATCGAGGGCGATGACGGCACCGTGCTGGTCACGGAACGCAACAAGGTGGTCATGGGTGTCCTCGAGCGGGAACTGCGGCGCGGGCACGAGCAGGTCGCGGTTTTCTATGGAGCGGGACATCTGCCCGACCTCGAGCGGCGACTGGTGGCGGACGGGTTTCGTCCCCAGACCGGCGTGTGGTTGACCGCTTGGGACATCACCGATCCGAAACCCGGAGAGGCGGCGCCGAATCTCTGGCAGCAATTGTTCAGTGGTCCCGAGGTCATCCAGGGCCTGATGAACGGGGTCCAGGAAATGTTTCGGCAATTCCAGGAAAGCGGAACCCCGCAGGCGCCCTGAAACGGGTCGCATGGCCGAATCCCGGAAGCGCTTCAATCTCCGAACGATTCTTCAGAACTCCTCATTTCTCGGGAGAAATTCTCCGCCGAACCTTTCCGAAAGGGGATCGGAAGCGAAGATCGGATTCCGATGTTTTCCTCCGACCTGAATTGATGGTGATTCGGGCTGGACTCGACGGGGTTCACGGGCGAAACCTATTTCTCCTATGAGCGTAGCGAAATCGTTGAGCGAAGAACAGGTGGCCCAGATCCAGGGCTGGGCGGATGAAGGGGCCAGCCTTTCGGAGATCCAGCGTCGACTGAATTCCGAGATGGGAATCAAGGTCACCTACATGGAAGTGCGCTTCCTGGTCGATGATCTCGGCATCCAGTTGAAACCCGACGAACCCGAAACGCCGGAAGCGGAGGAAGAAGACGACGAGCCGACGGCCGATTCCGAGACGGACGAGGACGTGCTCGACGCGGAGCCGGAACTCGTCGATGGCGGGGGCAAGGTCACCGTGACCATCAGCGAACTGCAGCGGCCCGGCGCCATCGTCAGTGGGCGGGTCACTTTCGCCGACGGCAAGAGTGCCGACTGGTGGATGGACCAGATGGGCCGGCTGGGCATGAATCCCGACGATCCCGCGCATCGCCCCAGCGAGAGCGACATGATGGGGTTCCAGCAGGAACTCCAGCGGGTGGCCCGCGAAAAGGGATTCTGAGCGCGGGTGGGTGCCCGGACTCGAGGCTCCGCCCCATCGGAAAAGGGTGACGCGTCGGCTGGTCAGGGAAACTCCCGGCCGAATTCCTCCAGCTCGATCAGCGGTGCCTCGGTGTCGGCGATCATGCGATCGACGGAAGCGTCGTCCTTGAATCCGCTGCCGGTGACGAGGCAGACGAGGTTGGAATCGCGATCGATCTCGCCACGCTCGGCGGCCTGAAGCGCGCCCGCCAGGGCGACGGCCCCGGCGGGTTCGGAGAAGATGCCTTCCTCGAGGGCGAGGCGTCGCTGACAGTCGAAGATGAAGTCGTCCTCGACGAGGTGACCGTTCCCGCCGCTGCGACGGCAGGCGGCGATGACCTCGTTGGCGTCGAGAAGGTTCGGCACCTGGAGTCCGCTGATGTCGGTGGAGCAGGGATCGGCCTTGCGCCCGTGGTCGCGTCCTTCGCGCAGTGGTCCGGCCATGGTGTCGTTGCCGGCGGGCTGCACGCACTCGATGGCGGGGGAAGCCGCATCCGATTTCTCGAATCCCCGGGCGATGGCGAGGCAGAGACCGCCTCCACCGGCGGGAGCGAAGACGTGGTCGAGTCCGGAGCCGAGTGTCTCTTCCAGTTCGAAGGCGATTGTTTCGACGCCGCGCATGCCGTCGGGACTGACCGCGAAGGCGCTGACTTCGAGCGACCATCCGGCGCGATCACCGAGTTCGCGAAGCCGGGAAAAGGTTCGCATGGTGATCTCCGGATCGAGGCCGAAGCCGCGGATGCGAGCCAGTTCGGCGCCGTAGGCCAGCATCTGTTTCAGTTTTCCAACGGGCGCGGGTTCCACGATGGCGAGCCGACAGGGAATACCGGCGGCGGCACAGGCGGCGGCGAGGGCGGACCCGGTGTTGCCGCTGGAGGTGGCGAGGCAGTGGGTCTTTCCCGAGGCGAGCAGGTGGGAAATCGCGCTGACGGCGAAGCGGTCCTTGTAGGAACCGGTGGGGTTGGCGGACTCGAGCTTGAAGAACAGGTTCGGCAGGCCGGCCGACGGGCCGATCCTGTGGGAACGCACCAGGGGCGTGCCGCCTTCGCCGAGGGTGAGGCGGTGTTCGGGCGGCGGGGCATCGCCGAGGCGGTGGGCCCAACGCCAGATTCCGGGTGGTGGGGGAGTTTTCAGTTTTCAGGATTCAGTTTTCAGTGTGGTGAAATCCACACGCGTCTTAGCATTCGATCGGCATCACCACCCCGCAGGAGTCTCCGGCTCGGACGCGGGGAAAGGTGCGGAGGACGATGACAAGGCCGCTTTCTTCGGCGGGAATGGGGCGGCGTTTTTCTCCGAGCAGATCGATGACGTGGCCAAGGGGCTCGCCCTTTTCGATGCGATCACCGAGTCCGATCAATGGCTCGAAACAACCATCGAAGGGCGAGGGATGACAGACCTGCATGTGGCCGGAGCCGGGGCGGTCGTCCTCGACCACGTGACGGACCTCGGCGGGGAGCAGCACGCGATCGATCATCTGGAACTCGGCCATGACATTGAGGACGCCGTCGAAACAGGCCTCGATACCTTCCTTGGAGCAGGTCGCCGAGCCGAGATACTCGGTGTAGATGGCGGGCACTTTCGCGTCTCGGGCTACGGACATGCTGCGCCCGTCGAGATCGGCGGCGGTTCCCCAGACGAGGGGCAGGTTCATGGCCCGGGCCATCCGGCGCTGGATGTCGAGGATCGTTGCGTCATCGACCATCATGTAGCCAGCCAGGGGAAAGACCGCGAACTCGGTCCCTCCCGTGTGGAGATCGAGGTAGAGATCCGCCCCGGCGATGAGTTCGGAAAGAGCGCGGGCGACTTGCTCGGTCAGGGATCCCTCGGGATCGCCGGGACAGGTGCGGGCGAGGTCGAGACCATCGGCTTCCGCGCAGCGGTGGCCCCGGAGGAAGGCGGCCTCGTTGACGACGGGGACGAGAACCATCGAGCCGCGAAGCTCTCCGTCAAAGTCGTCGAAGAATCGGATCAGCCGGCGGATCGCCGCCATCGGCTCGAACTCGTCGCCGTGGACGCCTCCGGTGACGAGGAGCCGGGGACCGTCTTCGCTTCCGACGAACTCGCGGCGCTGCAGTTCGATCATGACGGCTTTTTCTCCGACTCGGTTTCGGGGGCCTGGTGGTCGAGGTAGCCCTTGAGCCGGATGCCGCCATCGACGGTGAGGATCTCGCCGGTGATGTACTCGGCATCGTCCGAGCAGAGAAAGACGGTCGCCTTCCCGATGTCGGCGGGCAGGCCGAGTCTTCCCCAGGGAATCTCCTTGCCGGCCTCGGCCATGACTTCCTCGGAAAACGACTCGTGTTCGCCGGGCGTGTCGATCCATCCCGGGGCGACGGTGTTGACGTTGATGCGATGGCCGATCAGTTCTCCGGCGATGGTGCGCATCATGTGGTTGAGCCCGGCCTTGCAGGCGTTGTAGGCGACGGCTCGGGGAAAGGGCATTTCGCCGTGGACGGAAGAGATGAAGACGATCTTGCCGCCTTCGCCCCGTTCCACGAGGTGGCGGGCGACGAGCTGGCTCATGTGAAACCCGCTGGCGAGCGTGCCCTGGAGAGACCGATCGAAGTTGTCGGGATCGTAGTCGAGAAAGTTCTCTCGCCGGCTGAAGGCGGGATTGCTGACCAGGATGTCGATGCGTTCGGCCTCGGCCAGGGCGGCGGCGACCAGGGACTCGCAGCCGGTGCGACTGAAGACGTCGGACTCGATGGCCCAGCAATGTCGGCCAAGGGCGCGAATCTCCTCGGCGGTGGCGGCGATGTCGGGACTGCCAGGGCGGTCGTTGAGAACGATGTCGGCGCCGGCTTCGGCGAGCGCAAGGGCACAGCCTTTGCCGATGCCGCGGCCGGCACCGGTGACAAGGGCGATCTTGTTGGCGAGTTTCATGGGAAAGGGCGTGGAGCTTTGGGCAAGGGGCTTGGAGTTGCTTTTTGTAGCATGGTATTTTATCCCGCGCATGTCCGCGTGGGATTGCATCCCGCGAGTCGCATAGGCTGCGGAGGACGGAATCGGAGTTCCGTCCGGAAAGGCACGGCTTGGAAAGCCATGCTACGGATTGGTGTCGAGGGCCTCATGTGGACAGCAAGTGTTTCGCGAAAAAGGCCCGGGTCTTTTCCCACATGGCTTCGGATAGAACATGGCCGGTGTCGGGTTCGATGAAGTAGGTGAACTTGTCGGCGGCGCCGGCCTTTTCATAGGCGGCGGCGATCCGCTCGATTCCGGCGCGGGCGTGCTCGATGGGGCTGCCGCCGTCGGTTTCCCCGAGATTGAGATGCAGGGCCCGCGGCGCGATGAGCGTGGCGATCTCCGGGGTGTCGCCGTATTCCAGCCAGCCGGGAACGAAGTTGGGAAAACAGTGGAGCAGGTGATGCTCGTGGATGGCCGAGTAGGTGGGCAGGCAGCAGTTGCCGACAAGGGCTTTCAGGCGCGGCTCGAAAGGGCCGACCAGCCAGGCGTGGGTCGAGCCCATGGAGTGGCCGTAGCAGCCGATGCGGTCGGCATCGACCTCGGGGCGGGATTCGAGAAAATCGATGGCGCGCCGCATGTCGAGGATGTTCTTCCAGGCCATCGACTTTCCCCCGACGACGTAGCGGAGAAACTCGAAGCGCTCGAAATTGCCCTTCTGGAGCTTGCCGGTAGGATCCTGCCGTTCCTCGAAGCAGAGGGCGTCGGGACAGAGCACCACGTAGCCGAGTTTCGCCAGGGCGGCCCCGGTGTGGTGCATGGGATCGCCGTCGAGGCCGGCGGGTTCGCTCTTGCCGAGGTGATATTGACCGGCGTGCTGATGCCACACGGCGACCGCGGGAGCGGGATGGGCGGCATCGACGCCATCGGGGACGAGCAGCATCGCGGGAATGGGATCGCCGGGCTCGGCCTCGTAGGTGAGGGACTCGATGCGGTATCCGTCCTTCTGCATCGTCTCGCGGTGCACCGGGGCGAGCGGGCACGGCTCGGGCCAGGGACCGCCGAGGCAGGCCTGGAGTTTTTCGCGCATTTCGGCGGGGGACATGGCGTCGTCGTCAGCGGAGGCGGGATGGGAAAACGGGGTGGCGGTTCCGGCCAGGACCGAGCCCGCGGTCAGGTGCTTGAGCAGGGAGCGCCGGTCGAGTGGGTGGGCGAATTCGTCCATGGGAGAGTGTTCACTTCGTCTTCTGCCCCTTCTTCTTCGCCTTCATGCCTTTCTGCCCGCGGGGATCGCCTTCCCCGGTCAAGTACCAGAGGCGCCGCTCGACTTCGCCGCCCGTCTGCGTGACATCATCCGCGGTAATCTTCATGTCGATCTTCGGCCCGTGGTCCCGGAGCAGGACGACCATGTTCATGATGATGAGCGTCTCCACTTCCGAGTCCGAGCTTTTCAATGCTTCCTTGAAGGTGGCGGAGGGATCTTCCTCTCCCACCAGCGCGAGGAAGGTGGCGGCGCGGACGCGGTTGAGGCGTTCGCTGTCGGCGAGCGACTTGCGGACTCCGGGCGCGATGGATTTGGCTTCGTCGCCGAACTGGCAGAGCGCGGTCAGGGCCCAGTAGCGGACCCAGGGATTCTCGGAATCGAGCGCTTCCGCGATCTTCGGAGAAGCCTTCTCGAAGGGCAGGAGGGCGAGATCGGCGGTATCGACGAGCCTGGCGATCTCCTCGGCGTGGGCTTGTCCGAAAGCGACCGGGTTGTCCATCGCCTCCTCGACGAGCACGTTCTCGGGATAGAAGCTGAGATCGGGCATGCCCTTGACCCGTGCCCGGAGGTTCTTTCGCAGTGACGCCAGGGTGTCGGCGAGGGCGGGATCGTTGGCGAGATTCTTCGTTTCCCACGGATCGGCCTCGACATCGAAGAGTGATTCGGCGGGCTTCGGTTCGAAGAAGCGGGCCTGTACCGCGTCGAGGTTGCCGGCTCGGTACTGGTTCCGCCAATCCTCCCAGGCCAGCATCTTGTAGCGGTAGTTGTTCTGCAGGCTGTCCGGATAAAAGCCCTCGTAGTTGCGGATGTATTTGTATTTTCCCTTCCGCACCGTGCGCACCATCTCGTAGCGCTCGTCCATGCGGTCGGCGTATCCGAAGGTCTCGTCACGGCCGTTGACCTCGGCCAGGCTGATGTCTTTCCCGAGAAAGGGTTTCCCATCGACCTGGTCGGGCACGGAAATCCCGGCAAGGCTGAGGACGGTGGGGCCGAAATCGATGAAGCTGACGAAGCCGTCCACCCGCGAGCCGATCTCGGCATCGACGAGGTGTTTCCAGTTCTCCGGGACCCGGACCACGAGGGGAACGTGAAGTCCGCGCTCGTAGGGATAGCCCTTGCTGCCGGGAAGCACGCCACCGTGATCGCCGAAGTAGAAGATGAAGGTGTCCTCGAGCAGTCCGTCCTCCTCGAGCTGAGCCACGAGATCACCGACCTTCCCGTCGATGACCCCCATGCGGTCGTGGTAACGCGCCAACGTGGAGCGAAAGGTGGGGGTGTCGGGATGGATCGGCGCCAGATCGACCGAATCGGGATCCGTCTTCGTGGCCTCGTTCTTCATGAGTGTTTCGGGAAAATGCAGCGAGCTTTCGTGCGAGTCCGTGTAGGTCTGGACATGGAAAAAGGGTTGGCTCTTCTCGGGGCGATTCCTCCAGTGGGCCTTGCCCGAGGACTGGTCCCAGACGCCATCGGATTCGATCGCGTTGTAATCCTTCTTCGAGTTGTTGGTCGTGTAGTAGCCGGCCTCGCGCAGGTAGGCGGGAAACATCTTCAGCCCCTCCGGCATGGCGGCCAGCTTCGACTTGCGATGAAACTGCGTGCCGATGCGCGGGGCGTAGCAGCCGGTGATCAGGGTGGTGCGGGCGACCGAACAGACCGGAGCGTTGGAGAAGGCGCGATCGAAGGCGAGCCCGTGGGCGGCGAGTTTTTCGATGTTCGGGGCCGGGGCGCCGTTTTCGTCGAAGAGTTTCAGGTAGTGCTTGGAGTTGTCCTCGGACATGATCCAGAGGACATTCGGTTTGTCGGCGGCCCGGGTGAAAAGCGGGAGCAGCGCGAGCATCGCCAGGCAGAGGGTGAAGGGACGAAACGTCATGCCTGTTTGCTACCGGTTTGGCGGTTCCGCATCAAGCGTGAATCCGGAGCGCGAACGCGGGGGCGCGGGGCATTGACGATCCCCGAACGGATTTGCGAGGCTCCGGAACATGGCCGAAAAACGAATTCACGTCGGTGTCTTCACCGAAGCCGGGGGCGCTCACCTGGGCGCCTATTTCGAGGCGCTCGCCGAGATCGAGGAATGCGAGAACGTGGTGCTCTGCGATCCCAGTGGCGAGTCGTTCAACGCGGCCCGAAAGGCCTTGGGGGAAAAGCTGGCCGCGGTGTTTCAGGATGCCGGAAAACTGCTCGCCGAGGCGAAACCGGAGCTGGCGGTGGTCAGCATGGAGGCGGTGAATGCGCCGCCAGTCGTCCGCCAAGCGCTGAAGGCCGGCTGCCACGTCTTTGCCGAGAAGCCGGCCTGCGTGCGGGCGGCGGATTTCGAGGAACTCGTCAAACTGGCGGAGTCGGAAGACCGGCACCTGATGCTGGCGCTGGCGAACCGGATCACGCCTTCGGTGCAGCGGGCGAAGCAACTGGTGGGTGATGGTGTCATCGGGGATCTCTACGGCGCCGAGATCCACCTCGTGGCCGACCAGGCGCGGTTGACGCGGGAGAGCTACCATCGCGGCTGGTTCGCCGATCGCGCGCGTTCCGGAGGCGGACACCTCATCTGGCTCGGGATTCACTGGCTCGATCTCTCGATGTACCTGACCGGGAACGAAATTCGTGAAGTCACCGGTTTCACCGCCAACGTCGGCGGCCAGCCCATCAAGATCGAGGACGCGGCCGCCCTGGCCCTGCGCTACGACAATGGCGCCCTGGGAACGATGACCTCGGCCTATTTTCTCGACAAGGGCTACCATTCCCACCTGAGACTCTGGGGCAGCCGGGGCTGGATCGAGTATGCCGAGTGGCTCGGCACCGAGCGGACGCCGAATCCGTTGACCTGGTATTCGACCGCACCCGGACACGAGACCGATGGCATCGCGAAATACGAGGGCCCGTTGGAACCGCGCGGCTACACGCCTTGGTTGCGGGCCTGCGTCCGGGCGGCGGCCGGCTTGGAAACACCGCCGATCACGGGACGCGAGGGCCTGCGGGTGCTGCGCACGGTGTTTGCCGGCTACGAGGCGGCGGAGGAGGGGAAGGTGGTCGGCGTAGGAGGGTAGGCCAGCGACTCCTGTCGCGGCAGCCCGAACCTTTCTCAAGGAGCCTCGACAGGTGTCGCTGGCCTACGGAGATTGCCAAGCTGGATCGCGGAGCGACTCACTCAATCCCGAGAACCCGGCACCAGCTTGAGCGTCTTCTCCTCATCGCCACGCTTCACCTTGATGGTGGTTTCTTCGCCGATCTTCAACTCGGCGAGGACGGCGGTGTAGTCGTAGATGTTGAGAATCTCCTTGCCGGCAAGGCCGATGATGATGTCGCCGCCCTGCACGCCGGCCGTGGCGGCGGGGCCGTCGCTGGCCACGCCGCTGAGTTTGACCCCCTTGATGTCGCCCTGGGCATAGTCGGGGACGGTGCCGAGGTAGACGCGGAAACCACGGGCGCCCTGGTTCTTGGGCGGCTCCACCTTCACGTAGGCGGGTTCCTTCTCGTCGATGGCGAGGCCCCTGGCGATCAGGGTCATCAGCTTGGCGATGTCGCGGGCGCCTTCGTAGTTCACCTTGTCGGGGGTGTCACGCGGCGTGTGGTAGTCCTCGTGGGCACCGGTGAAGGCGCTGAGGATGGGCACCTGGCGCAGGTAGAAGGTGGTGGCGTCGGTCGGCAGGTAGACGTCCTTCTGCGTGGTGATGGGGATGCCGATGGGGGCGTTGCGGCGCTCGATGGCGCCCGTCCAGTAGTCGCTGGAACCAATGCCTTGGAGCAGCAGCTTCTCGTCGAGCCGGCCGATCATGTCCATGTTGAGGTAGGCGGCGAAATGCTCGGAGAGCCCGCCGTCCTTCTGGGGGCGGGCGTGGGGATTGGCGGGTTGGGCTTTTTCCTCGGCGGCGGCGTGAGGGGTAGTCGCGTGCGGATTGGCACCGGCGCCGGCCGCGGCGTGGCCGTGAATGGAGGCGGCCTCCGCGGCGTGGCCAGCCTGCTTCACGAACCAGGACGAGCCGATGAGGCCGAGTTCCTCGCCCGACCAGGCGGCGAACATGACATCGCGTTCCAGGTCGAGTTTGCCCTCCGCTTTCTGGGCGGCCAAATACTGCGCCATCTCGAGGAGTCCTGCCACGCCCGAGGCATTGTCGTCGGCGCCGTGGTGGACCTCGTTCTTCTCGTGCTCCTTGGCGAGCGAACCGGGGCCGGCGTGATCGCCGAGGTGATCGATGTGGGCGCCGACGATGACAGCGGGGCGGGCGCGTTCTTCGGGCATGTCGGCGGGGAGTCGCGCGAGCACGTTGCGGCCGGTGCGGGTTTCCTGATCGACATCGATCTCGGCGGCGAGTTTCGTCTTCGGGATGTCGAACCCGGCAACCATTTCGCCGGTGTCGAGTTCCGTCTGGAGATCCTTCAGGTTCTTCCCGCCGGCGGCCACGATCTTCTCGGCCAATTCCGTGCTGATGGAGATGGCGGGAATCCCGGAGTCGGCCAGCGAGGCGTCGTACTGCATGGGCACCAGTTCCTCGTTCACCTTCGAGTTGGGACCGCTGACGAAGATGATTCCCGAGGCGAATTTGCGCCGGGCGATCATGGCCTTGTGACGGAGGCGCGAGAAGCGCTGCATTTCCTGGCGCAGTTCCTTGGGTGCGTCTTCGGGGAAATAGCGCAGGACCATCACCCACTTGCCCTTCACGTCGAGATGGAAGTAGCTGGTGTAGTCCTCGCCATCACCGTCCTTGTTGGGAATCTCCATGCCGTAGCCGGCGAAAACGATGTTGGCGGCATCGATCGTCCCGGTCTTGGAAAAGGAGATCGGGCGCCAGTCCTCGTCGGCCTTCAGACCATCGATTTTCTCCCCGTTGATGGTCAGGTCGAGCGCGTTGTCCTCGCCGACATTGACGCCGGCCGTGAACTCGAAGGGCTGAAACCACGAGCCGTCGTCGCCGGCGGGTTCGAGCCCGAGTTTTTCAAAAACGGAGGCGGCGTAGGCGGTCGCTTCGATCTCGCCCGGGGTGCCGGTGAGGCGCCCTTTCAGTTCATCGGAGGCGAGATACTCGATGTGCTGACGAAGGTCCTCCACGGTGATGTCCGCGTCGGTGGTGGAGAAGTCCGGGCGATTCTCCGGAGCGGGCGTTTCGGAGGCGGGGGCGGGCTTGGCGCCTTCCTCGTCGAGACCGAGCAACTTTCGGGCGGCGGCGTGATCCCAGTTGGCTAGGAAAATCTGCGACTGTTTCGAAGTGGTCCGGTTGCTGGTCCAGGCCAGCTTTTTCCCGTCGGGCGAAAAGGCGGGCAGCCCGTCGAAGCCGGCGGTGTGGGTGACGCGTTGCGGTTCCTTCTCACCGGCGGCATCGACGAGGTAGAGTTCGAAGTTGTCGAAGCCGTGCTTGTTGGTGGTGAAGATCAGGTATTCCCCGCTGGGATGGAAGAACGGCGCCCACGACATCGCCCCGATCTCGGTGAGCTGCTTTTCGTCGGTGCCGTCGATGTTCATGGTGAAGATCTCGGCCGTCAGACCCTTGCGATCGAAACGTCGCCAGCAGATCTTCTTCCCGTCGGCACTGAAGAAGGGGCCGCCGTCGTATCCGTCGGCATTCGTCAGCCGTTTCACGTTCGATCCGTCGGCGTCCATGAGGTAAAGCTCCATGGGAAACTTCTGGTCGAGCTTGAAGAACTTCTGGTCCTCCTCGCTCATCGAGCCGTCGTAGGCCTGGCGGTTCGAGGCGAAGACGATGTGCTTCCCGTCCGGCGAGTAGGCGCCCTCGGCGTCGTACCCCTTCGTCTTCGTCAGGTTGGTGTATTTTTCGGTCTCGAGGTCATACTCGTAGATCTCGAACTCGGCATCGTAGTCCCAGCTGTATTTGCGGGCCTTGCCGGACTCACGGAAATCGATCTCCTCCTGCTGCTTCTGTTTCGCTTCGGGGTCGCCCTGGGTGGAGGCGAAGAGGACCTTCTTCCCGTCGGGGTGGACCCAGGCGCAGGTCGTCTTGCCGAAACCGGGAGAGACGCGCTCGGTGTCGCCGGTTTCGAGATCGAGCAGGTAGATCTGGTAGAAGGGGTTGTCCTCCTCGCGCTCGGACTGGAAGATCATCTGGGTGCCGTCGGCGGAGAAGTAGCCTTCACCCGCGCGTCTGCCCTCGAAGGTGAGCTGGCGGGTTCCGGAAAGCAGGGCGGCTTCCTTGGCGGGGTCGGGAGCCTCCTCCGGGGACGCGGCGTGGGCGTGCGGGTTGGCGGGGGCGGCTTTGTCGTCCTTGGGCTTGTCTTCCCGGGCGAAGAGCGCGAACGAGAACGCCAGCACGGAGGCCGAACCGAGGGCGAGAAAGAGGGGGGATTTCGTCATGGCTGGAGGGAATGTGCGATGGGGGAATCGACTGGTCAACGGCGTTACGGCGTAGGGCCGGGCAAGGGAACACCAAAACCTTCGACGGATCTCCTCTTCTGATTCTTCGCCCTTGGATGAAGAACAGGAATTGGAAGACGGAGAAACAGGAGGAATTTGAAGGGGGTTGGGTCGTGGACTTGACCCTGTCTGGTGGGCACGGATAGTCGGGCGATGGCACGCAACGATCGACCGGAAGACGCGGAACTGGTGCACGAGGGGAAATTCCTCGATTACTGCCGAACCTCGGCGGGATGGGAATTCGTCCGGCGCCACAAGGTGAAGGGAACGGTCGCCATCGTGGCGATGACCGATGACAAGAAACTCATCCTCACCGAGCAGTATCGTCCACCGGTGGGGAAGAAGGTGATCGAACTCCCCGCCGGGCTCGCCGGCGACCTTCCCTACCAGGAGGACGAGCCGCTGATCTCGGCGGCTCGGCGCGAACTCAAGGAGGAAACCGGTTACGAGGCCAAGAACTGGCAGACGCTTCGCGAGGGACCGTCATCGGCCGGACTGACGAACGAGACGATCACCTTTTTCTACGCCACCGGTCTGACGAAGATGGGCGAGGGTGGGGGAACCCACGGCGAGGACATCCGGGTCCATTTCGTGCCCGTGGGAGACGTCCCGAAGTGGTGCGCCGACCGAGAGCGCGAGGGCATGATGGTCGATTTCAAGATCTACGCCGGTCTCTACCTGGCGCGTTCGCTGACCCAACTGACGGAGGCGAGGCTCTGGTATTGAGCGCCGGGAAAGGTTTCCCGCCGAGTTGCTTGACGAGGTTGTCCAAGCAGGCTCTACTCGGGCAGAGGTCGCGTCCGGAGATGCGAAGGAGCCCATGCCAACCGAAACCACGGCCGTCGGAATGCCGCTCGATCCCGCCCGATGGGTGGAATTGCACGGCGACTACCTTTTCGGGTTGGCCCGGTTCCGGGTGCGGAATCCTGCTGCGGCGGAGGATCTCGTGCAGGAGACGTTCCTGGCGGCCTTCCGGGGGCGCGAACGATTCGAGGGGCGCAGCAGCGAGCGGACCTGGTTGACGGGTATCCTCAAGAACAAGATCCGGGAATATTTCCGGAAATCCGGTCGTGAGACGCCGGCGACGGACCTGGTGCCGGAAGATCGGTTTTCCCAGCACTACTTCGATGAGGTGGGGCACGTCGTGGTGGAGAAT
>JAUIGT010000680.1 GCA_030432615.1 Verrucomicrobiia bacterium | reverse complement strand
GCCGGTGTTGACGCTGCTTTTCGTGGACCTTTTCGACAGCATCGGAACGCTCGTCGGAGTCTCGCGCCGGGCCGGCCTGGTCGATGCCGAGGGGAGACTGCCGCGGATGGGGCGGGCACTGCAGGCGGACGCCGCCGCCACCACCATCGGTTCCCTGCTGGGCACGTCCCCGGTCACCGCCTACGTGGAATCGGCGGCGGGTGTGGAAAGTGGGGGACGCACCGGGTTGGTCGGCTGGGTGGTGGGGGGATGCTTTCTCCTGGCTCTCTTTTTTCATCCGCTCATCCTGGCGGTGCCCGCGGCGGCCACGGGACCAGTCCTGGTGCTGGTGGGAATCCTGATGCTTTCGGGATTGAAGACCCTCGATTGGGCGGATCCTCGCGCCGTGATTCCAGCGGCGACGGTGATGATCTTCATTCCCTTCGGCTTCGGGATCGCGGATGGATTTGCCATCGGTTGCATTCTTCATGTCCTTCTCATGCTCGGCACCGGTGGACGGGGACGCCTGCACGGTCTGTTGATCGCGCTCGCGATTTTGTTTGTGCTCAAGTTCGTTCTCGTCGGAGGATGACGGTCATGACCCGGTTCCCTTCGTCCTTGCTCGGTGCGCTGATCCTGATCGCGACCGGGCTCGTGCTCGTGCCCGCCTCGATGTCGGCATCGCCACCCAACGTCATATTCGTGATGTGCGATGATCTCGGTTGGGGTGATGTCGGGTTCAACGGCAACGAGGTCATCCGGACGCCGCACCTCGATGCCATGGCGGCCAACGGGCTGAAGTTCGACCGGTTCTACGCCGCCGCACCGGTCTGCTCGCCCACGCGGGGCAGCGTGGTCACCGGCCGTCACCCTTTCCGCTACGGCATCTACTTCGCCAACACCGGCCACCTGAAGAGGGAGGAGTTCACTCTCTACGAGGCGCTCAAGACGAAGGGCTACGCCACTGGTCATTTCGGCAAGTGGCACCTCGGCACCCTGACCACGGAACGGAAGGACGCCAATCGCGGTAAACCGGGGAACTCCCGGGACTACTCCGCGCCCTGGCATCACCAGGTCGATGCCTGCCTGGTCACGGAGTCGAAGGTGCCGACCTGGGATCCCATGCTGGTGCCGAAACCGGTGAAGAGCCGGAAGAACGGGTGGAAACCACTCGTGGAAGGGGCGCCCTCCGAGTTCTACGGCACCTACTACTGGACGGGAGAAAACGAGCCGGTTCCGATCGATTCCCCCTCGCTCCGCGGTGACGACTCGCGGATCGTCATGGACGCGGCGCTGGAGTTCATCGACGGCGCGGTAAACGCCGGGTCACCGTTCCTCTCGGTGATCTGGTTCCACGCGCCGCACCTGCCGGTGGTGGCGGGGCCGGAATACACGAAGCTCTATCCCGATGCCTCCGAGTACGAGGCCAATTACTACGGCTGCATCACCGCCCTCGATGACCAGGTTGGTCGCTTGCGGGGCCGGTTACGGGAACTCGGCGTCGCCGGGAACACCATGGTCTGGTTCTGCAGCGACAACGGACCCGAGGGTCAGGCCGGCAAGGCGCCGGGATCGGCGGGGCCGTTCCGGGGACGGAAACGCGATCTCTACGAGGGCGGCATCCGGGTGCCGGCCCTGTTGGAATGGCCGGCCCGCATTCCCGAGGCGAGGTCCACGGACTTTCCCTGCGGGACGGTCGATTATTTCCCGACGGTCATGAAGGCGGCGGGATTCTCGCTTCCGGATCCGGATCGCCCGATGGACGGAATCGATCTCGGTCCGCTGATCGACGGGGAAACCTCGGAACGCTCCTCGCCGCTGGGATTCCAGTCCGGGAACCAGCTCGCCTGGACGGAGCAGCGTTACAAGGTGCATTCGAAAGACAAGGGAAAGACTTTCGTGCTCTACGATCTCATCGCGGATCCGGCGGAGACGACCGATCTTTCCGAGGAAAAGTCCGAGCTGAAGGATCGCCTGATGGCCGAACTGGAGCGCTGGAGGGAATCCTGCCGTCGGAGCGATGCGGGGGAGGACTACCGGGATTGATCTTCACCACCGGGAGTCTTCCCGCCCTCAAAACCCGTGGCGGAAAAGGTAGTTCTCCATCGCCTCGGACTCGAACCAATCGAGGGTCCAGGTGTCGCGGCTGAGTTGTTCCTGGAAACGCTCGGGCACCACGTAGGCCTGCGATTCGACAGGGTTGCCTTCCGCATCCAACAGGGTTACCTCGCGCCGGACGTAGAACTCGTCCTCGTAGAGATCGAGCCGATGAAGGACATCGGCATCGAGCGCGGAAAAGAGGCGACCGGGCACGCTCGAGTTCTTTCCGGCGCTGACGATGCCGGGAAAGTCGGCGTCCCGCACCCGGTAGATGGCGTAGCCGGGCAGGGTTGCCGGTTCACTGGGGCAGTCGCGGCCGGTCACGGCCCGCCAGATGCGCGGCACGAGCAGGGTACCGTAGGCGAAGAGGGTCGTCCTGGTCGAGGTCGGGGAATCCATGGAGAGTATGTCTCCGCTGCGGCCAGCAGGGATCAGGCCAGCAGCGGTTTGAGGATTCCCGGGCTGTCCTGGAAATCCCCCGCGACCGGAACGCCGAGCCGGTCGAGCATGGTTTGCCAGACCGCCGAGAGCGGGGTGTCGTGCGCCAGCTTGAGGTGTCCCTGGTGGGCGACATCCAGCGCGCGTCCGCCGAAGAGCGCGGTGGGCAACCGGTCCTTGGAGTGCCCGATGCCCATGCCGCTGGAGTAGGCCATGACGCAGTGGTCGAGCAGCGGACGACCGTCGGCTTCGCGGATGGACTTCATGCGGTCGAGGAAGTAGGCCCAGTGTTCCTGGTAGAGGGTGTCCACCCGGGCGAGCTCCTCGAGGTTCTTGGGATCGTTGCCGTGGTGACTCAGCTCGTGATAA
>JAUIGT010000089.1 GCA_030432615.1 Verrucomicrobiia bacterium | reverse complement strand
GGAGGGCGCGATGCGGGCATCGCAACCGACGAGCAACGAAGCAACCGGGGAGAACCGACCCGAATCTCCGAGAAACGCCGAAGGCTGAATCCCCTTTTTTTGTCTTCCCTGAATCGTCAGGTGATTTCTTGGATTTGGTATCAGTCGCTCACCGCTCAGCCACAGCGGAAACCAGCCTCCTTCTCACGCCAGCGCCTCCTTGACCACGTGCCCGTAGACGTCGGTGAGCCGGAAATCGCGCCCGGCGTAGCGATAGGTCAGCCGCTCGTGATCCATTCCCATGAGGTGGAGGATGGTGGCGTGGAGGTCGTGCATATGGACCTTGTCCTCGACGGCCAGGTAGCCGAACTCGTCGGTCTCGCCGAGGGAGAAGCCGGGCTTCACCCCGCCGCCGGCCACCCAGAGGGTGAAGCCGTGGGGATTGTGATCGCGTCCCGGGGCGCCGCGGTCGATCTGGGCGACGGGGGTGCGGCCGAACTCGCCGGTCCAGACCACGAGGGTGTCCTCGAGGAGGCCGCGCTGCTCGAGATCGGCGAGGAGCGCGGCGACGGGACGATCGGTCTTGGCCGCGCTCTCGGGAAGATCGTGGTCGATATTGCCGTGGTGATCCCAGTGGTAGTCGGTCGAGACCTGGATGAAGCGCACCCCGGCCTCGGCCATGCGGCGGGCGAGGAGGCACTGGCGGGCGTAGCCGTCGCACCATCGGTCCCCCACCCCGTAGAGATCCTTCAGGTACTGCGGCTCGGACTCGATGTCCATGAGGTCGGGCGCGACGCGCTGCATCCGGTAGGCGAGCTCGAAGGAGGAGATGACGCCCTCGAGGTTCGGGTCGGTCCCGGCGCGCTGGAGGTGGGTGCGGTTCAGCGCCTGGATGACGTCGACCTGCTCGCGCTGCCGCTCGGTCGAGAGCAGGTCGCTCTCAAGGTGGCGGACCTGGGGCAGTTTCTCGGTGGAGGTGCGCAGCCGGATCTGGGTGCCCTGGTGTTTCGCGGGGAGAAAGGCGTTCCCGTAGAGACGCACGCCGCCGTGCATGGCGGGGTAGTCGATGGAGACGAAGGCGGGCATGCTGTCGTTCTCGCTCTGGAGGCCGTAGCTGATCCACGAGCCGAGGCTGGGTCGGACGAAGTTCGCCTCGCCGGTGTGGAGCCGCAGGACGGCCTGGCCGTGGGCCTCGCCTTCCGTGTGGACCGCCTTGAGGACGCACAGCTTATCGACCTGCTTCGCGAGGTGCGGGAACAGCTCCGAGACCGGCTGACCGCATTCGCCGTGGCGGGAAAAATTCCACTTCGACCCGAAGACCTTCCCGAGCCGGTCGGGCCGGATGAGGCCGGGCAGGTCGAAGGGCAAGGGCTTCCCGTGATCCCGGTTGAGCCGCGGCTTGGGATCGAAGGAATCCATCTGGCTGACCCCGCCGTGCATGAAGAGGAAGATGCAGCGCTTCGCCCGGGCCGGGAAATGGGTCACCGGGACCGAGTAGGGACTCGTCGCGGCCGAGGCGACCTGCTGGACGAGCCCGGCGAGGGCGAGGGAACCGAAGCCGCAGGCGCCGCGACGCAGCAGGTCGCGGCGCGATGGGGAAATCGGGTCGAACTGGTGACAGGCGGTGTTCATGGAAACTCAGGCGTCGGGGCGATTCCTAGTCGAGAAACTGGAACAGGGTCGAGGCCACCAGGGCCTGGGCGAGCTTGGCGCGGTCGTGTTCCGAGGGCATGGCGTCGCCCTCGAACTGCTTGCGGAAATAGGGCATCAGCACGGCCGCCTCGGCCTCGGTGGGGGGGCGGCTGATGACCGTCTCGAAAATGGCCGCCAGCACGGCATCGGGCGTTTCTCCCGCCTCCGGCGCCATGAGCCGCTCCCCCATGGCCGCGGTCGTCTCGTGGACGAAGGGCGAGTTCATGAGGTAGAGCGCCTGCGGCGCCACGGTGGTGTCGGCGCGCTTGCCGGTGGGCATGGCGGGGTTGGCGAAATCGAAAATCTCGAGCACATCCATGCCCGCGTTGCGAATGACGGGCTGGTAGACGGTGCGGTGATCGGTCTCGGTGACGCCCTTGTCCCCGATGCCCTCGTTCACCTCGGTGAGGGGAAGATGATCGACCACGGCGCCGCGCGGTCCGCGCTCGAGGCGGCCGGCGAAGAGCAGGAGGGAGTCTCGGATTTCCTCGGGCTCGAGGCGGCGGCGGTTCTGGTGCTGGATGAGCCGGTTCTCGATTCCCATCTCGGTCGGGCCGCTTTCCACGGTCGTCGCCATGCGATAAGCGCGCGAGGTGGCAAGATCACGGACGAGGCCCTTGAGGTCCCAGCCCGACTCGACGAAACGCGCGGCGAGAAAGTCGAGCAGCTCGGGATGGGTCGGTGCCTCGCCCCGGACGCCAAAGTTGTCGACGGTGCGGACGATGCCCTCGCCGAAGAGCTTCTCCCAGACCCGGTTCACGTAGACGCGGGCGGTGAGCGGGTTCTCCGGTGCGACGATCCATTCCGCCAGCTTGAGGCGGCCGCTCTGCGAGGGATTCACCTCCGGCTGCCCGTCCCAGGAGGCGACCCGGAGGAAGCCGCGCGGGACGACGTCGCCATGAGCGGTGGGGCCGCCGCGCAGGCGGATGGTGGTGTCGGCGGGCTCGCTCTCGTCGGCGGGCGCGATGACATAGTCCGGCAGCTCGGGAAAGGTCTTCCACTTCGCCTCGTACTCGGCCAGCTCGGCGCGCTTCTTCGCCAGCTCGGCTTCGATCCCGGGGTCGCTTCCTCCCTTCTCCCGGAGCCGACGCTCGAGTCGCTCGATGTCGCGGGCGCGACCGTAGATCCGGTCCTCGGTCTTCTGCCAGGCGTGGCGGTTTTCCGCGAGAAAGGCCTGGAGCGTCTCGTCGCCGCCGGACCCGAGACCGCGGATGGTGAGGTCTGATTCGTCGTCGAGCGGGCTCTTGATGCGGCCGTTGAGGGTGCGGGTGCTGGTGAAGATCCCGGCGAGCGCGTAATAGTCGGCGGTGGGAATCGGGTCGAACTTGTGGTCGTGGCAGCGGGCGCAGCCGAGGGTCATGCCGAGGAGCCCCTTGCCGATGAGCTCGAGTTGCTCGTCGACCACATCCATCTGAAGCTGGTCCTTGTCGAAAAGCCCGAGCACCTTGCTGCCCATCATGAGGTAGGCCGAGGCGACAAGATTCTCGTCGCGCTCCTCCTGGGTCTCCCAGGGAAGCAGGTCGCCGGCGATCTGTTTGCGGATGAACTCATCGACGGGGAGATTCTCGTTCATCGCCTCGATCACCCAGTTGCGGTAGCGCCAGGCGGAGCGGAGGACGACGTTGAAACTGGACCCGTTCGAGTCGGCATAGCGGGCTAGGTCGAGCCAGTGACGGCCCCACTTCTCGCCGAAGCCCTCGTCGGCAAGGAGGCGATCGACTTCGGCGGCGATCGCCGCGTCGGGATCGTTGGCGAAGGCGGCGACGAAGGACTCGACCCTGTCGGGTGCCGGAGGCAACCCGGTCAGGTCGTAGCTGAGCCGGCGCAGGAGGGTGGCGGGATCGGCATCGGCGGCGGGGGCGAGCCCGTTTGCCTCGAGCTTCGCCAGGACAAAGCGATCGGTCTCCTCCCGCGGCCACGAAGCGTCGGCGACGACGGGGACTTCCGGTTTCTCCACCGGCTGGAAGGACCAGAACTGCCGGCCCGCCTCGAGATCGATGCCCTCCTTCGGTTTCACGCTCTCGTCGATGCGCGGGTCGGGCGCGCCGCGCTGCACCCATTCCTCGAGCAGGGCGATCTCGTGATCGGGGAGCCGGCCCTTGGGCGGCATCTGGAGATCCTCGTTCTCGTAGCGGATCGCCTCGACGAGGAGGGACTTCCCGGGATCGCCGGGAACCAGGGCCGGCCCCAGGGTTCCGCCCACCCTCCAGCCGTTGCGGCTGTCGAGGAGGAGCTCGCCCTTCACCTTCTCGTCCTTCGAGTGGCAGCCGTAGCAGCGCTCGGCGAGGAGAGGTCGGATCTTCGACTCGAAGAACTCGAGGTCCTCGGTGCCGATCTCAGCGCCCTCAAGCAGCGATGCCGCCGAGAAAGAACCAGCGACTACAAGGAGCATCCGCTTTCGTGAAATCCGAAGCATGGTTCAATCAGGCTTTCAACTCGGTCAGAATGGCGGTGCTGTCGGCGAAACGCTCCCGCTCCACCCCGGCCGTCTTCGCCAGGCTGAGCCAGAGATCGGCGAGAGGCCGCTCGCCCTGGTAGTGGAGGTGACGTCCTGGATCGATGGCCCCGCCGGCGCGTCCGGCGATGAGCACCTGGAGGTCGGCGTAGTTGTGGGAATTTCCGTCGCTGATGCCGCTGCCCATGCAGACGGCGACATTGTCGTAAAGAGTCCCCTCCCCTTCCGGGATGGACTTCAGCTTCTCGGTCACGTGGCGGAAGAACTCGACGTGGTAGCGATCGATCACGGTGAGCTTGTCCTTGGCCTCGTCTCCCTTGGTGTGGGTGAGGACGTGGTGGTTCTGCGGCTTGTCGAAGATCTCGTGGAACATCCGAGGACTGTCCCAGCGCTCGGGATCGACGAGGAGCGTGGCGACGCGGGTGAGGTCGTTCTGGAAGGCCAGGACCATGAGATCGCCCATGAGCCGGAGATAGTCACCCCGTTTCTCGGGGACACCCACGGGTTCCGGAATGGGCGGCTCGCCGATGCGGGCGGTGGCGGCCTCGGCCCGCTGGATGCGTTGCTCGGTGAAGCGCACGCTCTCGAGGTATTCGTCGAGTTTCCCGGCATCGTCGGCGCCGAGGCGGCGGCGGAGCGACTTCGCGTCGGCGAGCACGGTGTCGAGCACCGACCGCGTCGCCCCGCCCTTCGCCTGGCCGAAGAGGCGGCGAAAAACCTCGCGCGGGTTCTTCTCCGTGTTGGCCGCGTAGCCCGGCGCATACCACGAGACGCACTCGAAATAACGGGTCTCCTTGTTGTCGGTGAAGTCGTTGCAGCTCAGCTCGAGCGAGGGCAGCGCGTTCTCCCCGCCGATCTGTCTCGCGATGACCTGGTCGAGGGTGATGTTGGTCGGAAAGCCTCCGTCGAGCGTCTCGTCGGGCGCGGAACTGGTCAACCAGCAGGAGCCGCACTGCGCGTGGACCCCGGTGCCGGGAACGAAGCGGCGGTCGAGCCCGGTCACGAGAGTGACGTCCCTCTGGACCCCGGCGAGCGGCTCCAGGGCGGGTGTCAGTTCCCAGTCGGTCCCGGTCGCCTTCGGCACGAAGGTGTCCTGCCGGTAGCCGTTCGGCGTGTAGAGGAAACCGAAGCGCAGGGGCGGAGTCGCGGCCTGCGAGGAGGCGGCGAAGGCGCGAAAGCCGAGCGACTCGAGAAAAGGCAGGGCGAGGGTCACTCCCGAGGCGCGGAGAAACTGGCGGCGGTCGGTTTTCATTTCTGCTGAGCAAGCTGGTTCGGCCGGGCCTGGGCACTCCTCACATGGGAGAAGGGATAGCTCTTCACGATCTCGGAAACGACGGTGGCGAACTTCCAGCCGTCCGCTGCGGCGGCTTGCTGGATCTCGGCGACGGCGGGCATGTCGTAGATTTCCAGCTTCCGCGAGAGGGCGTAGCTGAGGAGATGCTCGACGAACCCGCGGGTGAACTCGTCGGGATCCCCGGCGATGAGCCGCTTGAAACCGGCCGGCCCCTCGAAGGCCTCGCCGCCCCATTCGCCGCCGGCATCGACGGGCTGTCCGCCATCGTTCTCCCGCCATGCCCCGATGGGATCGAAGCTCTCCAGGGCGAAGCCGGGCGGGTCGAGCCGGATGTGGCAGGAATAACACGCCGCCTGGCTGCGATGCTTCTCGAACTTCTCCCGGATGCTCATCGTGAGGGCGGCTTCCCTGGTGTCGTTCTCGATCACGAAGGCCTCCTTCGGCTCCGTCGGGGGACGGTTGAAGATCGTCTCCAGCAGCCAGGCGCCCCGCTTCACCGGACTGGTGCGAAACGGGAGCGAGGTCACGGTGAGCGGACCGCTCATGGTGAGAAAGCCCCCGCGGTTGGCGTCGGGCAAGGTGATGCGATACCACTCCGCTCCCTCGTTCCGATTGCGCCTCACCTCGCGATTTCCCTGGTCCGCCGCGGCCGCCGCCGTGGTCGCTTCGTTTCCGTCCCCGGGTTCGCCGGTGATCGCCCGGATCTGTTCTTCGGCCGCCCCGCCCAGTCCGTAGAGATCGGCCATCTGCCGATTCAGCCAGGTGTAGCCTGGGTCGATGAACTCGAGGATGGACCGGTCCTCCACCATCACGGTCTCGAACAGGAGCAGCGGCTCCAGCAGGGCCGAGGCGTGCAGCGTCGTCTTGCCCTGCGGTCCCGAGTAGAAAGACTGGAACAGGTCGCGATCGGGCTTGGAGGTGTAGAGCTGGTCGAGCCGCAGCCACTGGGTGGCGAAGGACTCGCTCAGTTCCTTGGCCCGCGGGTCGCGGAGCATGCGCCGCGCCTGGCGCTCCAGCTCCGCCGGGTCGGCACCGAGCTTCCCGGCCTTCGCGGCGGCGAGCAGTTCCGCGTCGGGCAGCGAGGACCAGAGGAAATAGGAGAGCCGGCTCGCCAGCTCGAAGTCCTCCAGCCTCGTCACCTTCGCTCCCTCGCCCGGAACGCCGTTCATCTCGTGGAAGAGAAATCCGGGCGAGGCCAGCACCGCCTGCACCGCGAGCTTCATCGCCGCCGGCTCGTCCTGCCCCGCCTTCCGGGCCTGCTCGAAGAGGGCAAAGAATCGATCCACCTCCGCGTCCTCCACCGGACGCCGGAGGGCTTCCCTGACGAAGGCCGCGAGCCGCTCACGCGGAGAGCGTTTCGGGGACGGAGCGGGAGCCGGCTCGGGTTTCGCCTCCTCCTTCTCCGGCTCCTTCCCGTGATTCAGCGCGGCCTGACGCACTTGCTCAGCCCGATGCGCCACCAGATCGGCGGGCTGGGGATCGCCGTCGGTGAGGAAGCCGATGTCGTCGATCAGGATGTAGTCGCCGCTGAACCGGCTGCCGTCGATGTGAAGCCGCCGGATGTGCTCGCCCGGGATGGCGGCGAAGGAGAAGAAGGTGGTCCCTGCGGGCCCCTCCTCGATCTCGGCGGTGATGGACGTCTCGGTGCCGTCGGTGAGCTTCGCCGTCAGGGTGACGGGACCGCTTTGCCCCTTCCTGCCCAGGACGCAGACCCCGAGCCGCGTGATGCCCTCGTCCTCGTTGTCACCGCGGATCTCGAAGGTCAGTTCGTGCACCTTCTCGCCCTTGTTCTTGTTCGCCATGAGGAGGGGCTTCGAGCTCTCGTCGGCGGTCGCAAAATCGACGAGCCAGAGATCCTCGTTTGGGTTCACGGTCACGATGTGGTCGCCGAACTGGGCCTTGAGCAGACCTCCCCTTCCCGCGATGGTCGCGCCTCCCAGCAGGGCCGGCAGATCGATGACGCCGCCGCGTCCCTCCCCGGCGGCCGCCGCGAGGTCCTCGCGAAACCCGTTGATCCACTCGGGCGCATCGTCCGGCTTCTTCGCCGCCTCGAGGTCGGGAGCGAACACGCTCGCGAGCGGCACCGTGGGCGCGTCGGTGTAGCCGGGCGGCCGGGGACGACGATCCGAGAGCGAGGGAAGCTTCGCCGGATCGAGCCCGAGCAGCTCGGCATACCTGCGGCTGCGGATCGGCAACTCCTCGGCGTGGGCGATGTCGGCGGCGACCTGGACGTATTTCTCCAGCAGCAGCGGGGAGAAATCCATGGCCTCGCCCCGGTTGCGGAAGCCGTGGAGGGCCCGGTTGTCGCCGGGGAGGCCGGCCTGCGGCACGAGAACCCGGTATTTCCCCCCGTATTCCCGCATCGGGACACGGAGGTGATCGCCCATCGCACCGCTCTCCGGCCGGAAATAGGATCGGTCGGCGAACTTGAGTCGCTCCGGGAAGATGAAGATGTCGAGGTCGAGATCGAGCCCGAAGAGATCGCGGACGGTGTTGTTGTATTCAAGGCGGGTGAGGCGGCGCAGGACCGGCTTCCCGGGGTCGCGCGCGCCCAACTCCACGTCCGGCCGCGCCGCGACGTCCTCGATCCAGGCGAGGAGGGCGGCGCGCTCCTCGTCGCTCGGCTGGGTGTCCTCCTTCGGCGGCGGCATCTGGTGGGACTCGACCTTCTCGTAGACCGAGGCCCAGATCGACCGGTCGCCCATGACGTCGTCCTCGGTGAAGAAGCGCGAGAGATCCAGCTCTCCCTTCCGCGAGAGATCGTCGTGGCACTCGAGACAGTGGGTCTCGAGAAAGGGCGTGACCACGGTCTCGAAGTCAGCGGCCCGCAGTCCTTCAGCCCCGGCGACAACGAGGGCGAGAGCAAGGCGGCAAGCCGATGGCAGGAAGCGGGACATGGTTCCGGGATCAACGGGGAAGGCGAAGATTTCCTGACAAATTTTCCCTTCAGACGGAAGCCGCGCGGAACTCGCCCAGTCCCGGCAGAGCCTCCACACTGTCGCCGAAGCGCTCGATCCCGAGCCCCATCCGCTGCGCCAGGGCCACGTGGAGATTGCAGGCGCGCTGTCGCTCTTCCGGTTTCTCGCCGAAGTCGAGCACCCTGCCGCCGTCGATCGATCCTCCCCCATGCCCGGCCAACACCAGCGGCAGGTTGCGGCCATCGTGACTGTCGCCGTTGAACATGTTGGAGCCGAACAGGACCATGACGTTGTCCAGCAGGGTCGTCCCCTGTCCCTCGTCGATCGCGGCCATCTTCTTCATCAGGTAAGCCAACTGCTCGACGTGGAACTGGTTGATGCGCTGGTAGGACGCGAGCTTGTCCGCGTTCTCCTTGTGATGCGAGATGCCGTGAAGTTGGTCGTTGAGCACGCCGTCGAGGAAGCCGAACTTCATGTGCGAGACGTCGCGATTGAAGATCAGGGTGGCGACTCGGGTCTTGTCCATCTGCCAGGAGAGCAGGAGCAGGTCGAGCATCATTCGCATGTGATCCGCCACGTCCTGCGGCGGGGTCTCCGGCGGTCGCTCCAGGTTCGGCTCGGTCAGCGAGGGGCGCCAGCCCTCGAGTCGCTCCTCCTTCGTGGCCCGCTCGATGCGCTGTTCGAGGTCGCGCACGCTCTGGAGGAATTCGTCCATCTTCTGCTGGTCCGCGCTTCCCAGTCCGCGTCGCAGGTCCCTGCCCCGATCGAGCACCGCGTCGAGGACGCTCCGGTCCCGCAGCAGTGAAGTGGTGTCGAAGAGGCGATCGAAGACCGCCCGCGGGTAGATCTCCGGCGGGATGGGCGTGTTCTCACTGCTCCACGAAACGGTGCCGTAGTAGACGCTCGGCACCCCGCCGCGCAGCCCGTGCTCGGCGGGTTCGACACCCAGCACGAGGCTGGGCACCGGCGTTTCCCGCCCGGCATGACGGGCGATGACCTGGTCGATGGAGATGCCGCCCCTGGGCACCAGCGACTGCTGGAACTGGACGCCGTTGAGGTAGTTGGAAAACAGCGGCCAGTGCGGTCCGCTGGTGTTGTTGAAGACATGCAGTTCGTTCAACACCGTGATGTCCCGGCGGAAAGGAGCGAGCGGCGCCAGGGTCGGGGAAAGCTCCATCGCCTCGCCCTCGCCCCGAGCCCACCACTGGTGAGGGTTGACCCCATTGGCGAAGAGGAGACAGCCGAAACGAACCGGCGCCTTCGCCTTCGCCGCGGCGGCCGTCTTTCCGCCCGCGGCCCATGCGTAGCTCTCGAGGAAGGGGAGGGCGAGCGTGGCACCGAGTCCGCGAAGGACGGCGCGGCGGTTGCAGTGAGAATTCACCGCACAGGACGGGGAGAACCGCAGAGGTCTTTCTTTCATTATCTTCAAAAGGTTTGCTTCCTGTTTCCCTTGGAAATTCTCTGCGGTTCTTCTTCCCTCTGCGGTGCAAATCCCCGCTTCCTGGTAAACTGTGGACTTTCAACGATCAGTTCCACCAAAGCCGAGAAGCGCTCCTCATCGGTCACGAGCGCCCGTTTCATCTCCTCGAGGAGCCTGCGATCTCCGGGTCCGACGGCCCGGCCGAGTGCATAGCCGAGGAGCTTGCGATTGAAGTGAGCGAAGACCGCGGCGCGCCGGTCGAGGAGATACGCCTTGAGCCCGGCCATTCCCTTGAGTTCGACACCGTCATGCGTCTCGGCCACGTTCGCGAGGGGCCCGCCGTCCCGCTCCCTTTCCCGCCAGCGGCCGATGGGATCGAAATTCTCCAACGCGATCCCGAGCGGATCGATCTTGTCGTGACAACTGGCGCAGGACGCATCGGCGCGGTGACGCTCGAGCTGTTCGCGGATGTTCTCGCCGGCGGCGTTCTTGTCATCCTCCGAAAGCGGCGGGACATCGGCGGGGGGATTGGGCAGCTCCACGCCAAGCACCGATTCGAGCAACCAGTTGCCCCGCTGCACCGGGCTGGTTCGCAACGGTAGGGAAGTCTTCGTCAGGAAGAGTCCCATCCCGGCGAGGCCGCCGCGCCGTGCCCCGTCGAGGTCGATTTCGCGGAAATCCTCGCCATCCACCCCTTCGATCCCATAGTGCCGGGCGAGCGGCCCATTCACGAAAGTGGTCGAGGAATCGAGCAGGCGGGAAAGCGGGCGATCGTTGCGGAAGACATCGTCGAGAAACGCCGTGACCTCGCCGATCATCGACGCGCGCAATCCGGCGTCGAACTCCGGGAAGCGCTCGGGATCCGGATTGGTGAACTGCTCGAAATCGCCGAATCCCCAGAACTGGGACCCGAAATCGGTGGCGAGCGACTTCGCCCGCGGATCGCGAAGCAGGCGCCGGGCCTGCTCCCGCAACACCTCCGGATCCCGCAGGCGATCGGTCGCGGCGAGGGCGAGCAGCTCCTCGTCCGGCAGGCTCGCCCAGAGGAAAAAGGAAAGCCGGCTAGCGAGTTCGTGGCCGGTCAGGGGAGCGACGGACGCAACGGCCTCGCCCGATGCCGCGACCCCCGTTCCGCGATAGAGAAAGTCGGGCGACACCAGCACGAGCATGAGTGCCGACTTCACCGCACCATCGAAACTGTAGCCTCGCGCTCGGGACTCTCGATAGAGACCGGAAAGCAACGCGCGATCGCCGTCATCGATCGATCGTCGCCACGCCCGATGGGCGAACTGCTCGATCCACGGTCCGGCCCGATCGGCGAGGCTTTCTTCCTCCCGCTCCATCCGCTCCCGCAATTTCTCGAACCGGTGTCGATCCGCCTTCTCCCACTCCTGCGCCAGCGACTCGGGCGGCAGCACCCCTTCCCGACCGGTCTCCCATCCGCGCTCGACCGCGAACGCGAGCAGTTCCTGCTGGGGCGACTGGACGATGGAGGCGAGTCGATCCTCCAGTCGGCGCAACTCGAAGAGATCCTCGTCGGTGGCGTTGGCGAGCACTTCATCGACCGTGTAGTGGTAGGGCGCGCGAGGCTTGGCTTCGTCTGCATCCTGCTCCGGCCAGGGACCGCCGAGGTGTTCCAGCGGCGAGCGCTCCCACCTCGCGAAGACGTTGCGCTCGGCGTTGAGCCCGATCTTGGTGCGGTTGGCCTCGGCCACGTTGCGGACGCGGAGGAGCCGGTTGCGCTCCTTGTTCTCGTCCTGGCCGGCATCGGCGGCTCGTTTCTTTCCGCCGAAGACGTAGCGTCCCGGGACGTAGCTCTGCGACTTCGGTTTCTCCCGGAGCACGAGTGCCTGGATGCTGGCCTTCTCCGTCCGGTTCTCGTCCAGGGTGAGGTCCACCTCGAAGACCATCGCATTCTCAGGGACGACAAACTTGAGCGCGCCCGGCGGCTTCACCCCGATGCTGTCCGGCGGCAGGTTCTTCGAGCCCTCCCCGTCGATCCCCCAGGGAAAGTCGCGTCCGCTGTTGGCCCCGAGCACGGTGACGGCCTCCTGCCAGGATTTCGAGGATCCATCGCGAAAGACGAATCGTCCGCGACGCCAGACCGCGTATTCCCCGCGCCCTCCGTCGCCGGCGTCGGTGCAGACGAGGAAGAGCTCCCGCGCGTCGCCGATGTCGATGCGGAAGGGCCAATGCCCCTCCTTCTCCGCCGCCTCGAGAACTTCCTCCTTCGCCTCGTGGAAGCTGATCTCGTAGGGTGGGGCGAAATCCTCGCGCCGCTCCTCGAGCGATCCGCCCCGCTGACCGGAGGCGATGGCGATGCATTCAGCGCGGAGCTTTTTCGCATCGAGTTGGTCAGGACCCGGCAGCGCGCGCCAGGCAGCCGCCCAGTCGGCGAAAGGCGAGCCGGGATCGTCGTCGTTGAGGATGTCCCACCACTTCTCCAAGGAACGACGGGAAAGCGGCACCTCGTCGCAGAGGGCGAAGCTCGCCAGTTCCGCGTCGGGTTTTCCCTGCTCGGCCCGGTGGCGAAATCGCCAGGCGGCTTCGAGGTAGGCCGCGTGCACGAAACCGAGGCGTTCCTCGAGATGGTCGCGGTGTTCCTCGCCCCACTTCTGCTGCTGGGCGACGTGCCAGGCGATGATCTCGTTGACCAGTTGGAACCGGGCGTCCTTCGGGTCGTCGGTGACGTCGTGGGGAATCGGGCTCCAGGTGAAACCGTCGTGCGGCGTGACCGTGAGGTGGGCGAGCGCGCCGCGAGCCGCCTCGAGGTATTTCTCCAGCTGCGGGGTATTCATCCCCTGGGCCTCGCCCACGTTGGCGAAGCCCTCGCCGGCGCCGCCCTCGTTGGGGAGAAATTTTCCCGCGTCGGTGACCACGCCACCGCTGAGATCGCGGATCACGTTGCGGTATTCGTACTTCGTGAGTCGGGACATGAGGACGACGCCGGGATCGTCCTCGAACACCGCGGCGAGATGATCGAGCTGCCCCGCGATCCAGCCCACGATGGCCGAACGCTCCGGCTCGGTCGGTTGCGAACCCGCCCTGGCCGGCGGCATGTCGCCGCTCTCGACCAAGAGCCGCATGGACTCCAGGGCGCGGGCCAGGGTGTAGACGTTCTGCGGCTTCTCCTCCAGGGATTCCAGGTCGAGTTCGGCCTCCGCCGAGAGGGAATCGTGGCACTCGAAGCAATGCGTCACCATCGCCTGGGGCAACGGCGGCAGCGACACGGTCACGGGAAACTCGCGAGCCGACTCGGCCGATCGTCCGGCACCTGCCATCAGCGCGAAACAGGCGCCACCGATGAGAATCCCTGCCCTCGCCCGCTTCATTCCGCCACCAGTTCGAACGTGATCTCACCCAGCTCCCCGAAACTCGCCCGGTAGCGGCCCGGCCCTTCCTTCGCAATCTTTCCGAGCGCGCCCGTGATGACGAGTTGTCCCGGTCGCAGCCGATAGCCCTGCCTGACCGCCCAGTTGACCTGGTGAAGAAAATTCTCCCATTGCCCCCCGCGGGCGTCACCGCCGGTGGTCTCGTTGAGCAACTCGTCTCCCTTCCACAAGCGCACCTCCAGGGCATCGAGATCGACCGCCCCGACCTCCGAAGGTCTTCCCACGATGTAGTGATCGCTGTCCACGTTCGCCGCCACCAGGTCGATGGCTTTCGGCTTCTCCGGCCAGTCGTGCTTCCCGGCCGGCAATTCGATCACCGGGACCACCGCACGAACCTTCTCCTGCAAGGCCGCGACGGAGGGCACTTCCTCGCGGATCGGCTCGGCGAGAAGAATCCCCAGTTCGGTCTCGATCCCCGGATTCACCCCCTCGCGCACCGGCACCCGCACGGGCTTCCCGTCCGCCCCCGCCTCGTGCCACCCGCTGCGGAAAAGCACGGCGCTGAGCGGTCCGTCGATCCCGAAAAACTGCTGTCCGCCTTCCCCGACGACGGCGCCTTTGATCCCCGCGATCTCCTCGCCTCCCTCAACCAGCGCCGCCACATAGGCCCGCTGCACCGCCTCCGCCTCCTTCGTGGTCGCATCCGAATGCGCCACGCCGAACTGCCCGATCGCCTCGCCGGCCCGCTTTCTCTCTGCCTGCTCCCGCGCGTAGACTGTGAGCGCCTTCTCCCGGAACGCGGCCCGCTTCTCGAAATCGTAGAGAAAAAACCCGTAGCCCTGCCCGGCCTCGTCCCCGGATTTCCCGATCTGGAAGATCATCTGCCGCCCGTCGTCGCTGATCACCCCCTGCGAGGCCTTGTAGCCGGCGAACCGGGTGAAATGAGTCAGTCGCTCCATCGCTCCCGAGCCATCCAGCCGCAACCGATAGAGATCGATCAATGGCCAACGGCTCTCGGCCACGGAACCGTGCTCGACCAAGGTCGATTCGCCGTCGGGAAACACGCCCTCGGGCTCGTTGTAGAACCCCTCGCCCGGCGTGTGGTTCACCAGTTCGCCCGTCCCGATATCGAAGGTGAAGCAATCGGTGTCGTCGGTCCCGGCAATCTGATAGGCGCTCACGGTGAGAGTCCGTTCGTAGGGTGGCAGGAAATTCTGCGTCTCGATCATCCGGGTTCCCTCCGGGAAGGCCGAAAGGTCGAGCACCTTCTTCACCTCGGAAAGCCGGGGCGTCCCTTCGTCATCGTAGGCGATCTTCGCCGTGGAAATCTCCGCCTGCTCCCCGTGGGTCCACGCGATCTTCATCTTACGACGCGACACAGCCGGCCCCTCGTCCACCTCGACACCGAGATCGAAGGGCGGACGATCAAAGGGCTGTTTCAGCAGAAACATTCTCCCCACCTCGTGCCGCGCCCGCTTGCGATCCTCGCGATCCTTTCGATCGAACGATTCCCCGGGTCCCACCAGGAGCACATCACCGTTGGCCAGGTACTGCGCCCGGGTGAATCCGTAGTGGAGGAAGTGATCGCTCAACGAGCGGATTCGCCCCGTGCCGATCTCGTACTCGTAGACGTCGCCGTAGACCTTGCTCACGAAGAGCACCCGCTCCCCGTCGTGCCGCCAATCGGGTCGTTCCCCGATCCAGGTCAGCCGCCGGATCCAGGGAGGCAAGTGGTCGGCGGGATCGCCCTCCCATTTTTCCCCGTTTTTGTCGATGCCCGAAGCGGTCTCATCCACGCCCCCGAGCAGGTTCATCTCGCGCAGCCATTTCACCGCCCGGTTGGGCCAGTGCGTCACCGGCGTTTCCGTGGGACGCAGTCCGTAGCCATGCCCGCCGGTGGCGAAGATGTGCAGCTCCACCGGCACGCCGGCCAGCTCCAGCGCTTCGAACAGGGCCGAACTCGACAGCGGTGTGACTCGGTCGTCGGCGGCATGGACGAAGAACATCGGTGGTGTCTCCTCGCTCACCGGGAAATGCGGTCGCAGTTCGCCCGTTTCCCGGTCCGCCAGCCCGCCCGGGTAGACCAGCATCGCGAAATCCGCCGCGCACGACCTTTCGTCGATCGAGTCGATCGGTGCATAGGCCCGTTTCCCGAGCGAGACCGCGGCGAGGGCGGCGGTTTCGCCTCCGGCGGAAAAACCCATCACCCCGACACGTTTCGGATCGATCCCCCACGCCTCCGCGTGGGCCCGCGTCATCGAGAGCACGCGCTGGGCGTCCATGAGCGGTACGAGCGCCTTCCTGGGCGCCTTCACCTCGGCGTGGCCCGGAGCCGCCTCGACCTCGTTCCCGTGCCCGGCGGTGGGCACGCGGTACTTCAGCACCACCGCCGCGATGCCGAGACCGTTGAGCCACTCCGCCACCTCGGTGCCCTCCAGGTCCCAGGCGAGAATGTGAAATCCGCCTCCCGGACAGATCACCACCGCGGTCCCGTTGCGCTTCTCCTCCGGCGGCAGGTAGACGTGGGCCTCGGGAGCGGCGACGTGCCCCCACTTGATGATCCGTTTCCCGGCGATGAGCCGGTCCTCCTCCTTGGTCAGGTCCCGTTCCTCGCCCTCCACCTGCGATGCCGGCCCCGGCATGCCATTCTCC
>JAUIGT010000679.1 GCA_030432615.1 Verrucomicrobiia bacterium | reverse complement strand
GCTACAACGACAAGCACAACGAGGCCAACGGGGAGGAAAACCGCGACGGTGATTCCCACAACCTCTCCTGGAATCACGGCGTCGAGGGACCGACCGAGGACGCGAAGATCAACGCGCTGCGCGATCGCCAGTGTCGGAATTTCCTGGCCACGCTCTTCCTCTCCCAGGGAGCGGTGTTTCTTCTCGGCGGCGACGAGATCGGTCGCACCCAGGGCGGCAACAACAACGCCTACTGCCAGGACAACGAGATCAGCTGGTTCGACTGGGAACGCGCCGCGAAGTTCGCGGGACGGCGAGAATTCGTGAAGCGGCTCGGCGAATTCCGACGCGCCCACTCCGTGCTGCGGCGGCGCGACTTTTTCTCCGGCCAATCGATCCACGGCGAGGCGGTCGCCGACATGGCGTGGTTCACGCCCGAGGGCGAATCGATCCAGCAATCCTACTGGAATGCCGACCAACCCGGCGCCTTCTCGGTGGTCATCAACCGCAACGCTTCCGATCGCCGCTTCAACGGCTGGCGCCTGCACCGCAGCGACACCCTGCTGCTGATCTTCAACGCCCGTTCCAAGCCGATGGAATTTCGTCTCCCGGGAACCATCGACATCGTCTGGGAAAAGGTCATCGACACCGCCCTGCCCAGTGGATTCGTCGAGGACGAGACCATCCGCTGCGATCACTGCGAGACCGTCGAGGTCATCGACCGCGGTCTCCAAGTCTGGATTCTGAAAGCCGGCGAGTTCACTCACAGCCAGCAGCCGCCGCGGGCGTGAGTTTCGAGTTTGAAGCTCGGGTATTGCTGGTAGTATCTGGAAAACGTAGCTTCCGCTTGAACGATGAGCGACAATTCGAATTCGACTTCCGAACCGGCAGGGTCTCGGCCATCTGCGGCGACAGGGCAGATGAAGAAATCCGATCGGCTTGCCGAGCCATTAACCGCCGACGAACGCGCGGCCTCTTGGCAGCAGCTCAGGCAGTTGCACCCGGCGAATCGGTTTCGGCTGATGTTTGGGCAACCACTTATTCCGACGCAGCAGCAGAATGGGAAGTCCCGCCCGTAGACATTGAGGGGCTGGGACTGTGGCATGATTCGGAGGGATTCCTTAATTCGGAGGAGATGGTGCCTCTCACTTCGGGAGCGGAAGCGCAGCCGTTTTGCGATAGGGAAGACAAGGTCGTGTATAAACTCTTTGATCTTCGGCCAAGCGGCGCTCTTGGGAAGAAGCTGGCATTTCGCGGAAGAGGTGAGGGTTTTGAGGTCGATGTTGCTGATGCCAACTGGTTGGACACGATCGAAAAGATCAACGTTCTCAATGACGGGGGAGGGTTGCCCACCGAAATCGTCGGCCTCTCTTCGACCGGCGAGTTCCTGATCGTGAAACAGCCGTTGGCCTATCCATTTCAGGATTTCGAGGTCGATCGGGAGGTGGCCGAAGAACGAATGCGGGCTGTGATACCTGTCGGAGGTGGCCTTCGGCAACGGGTGTTCGTCACCAACATCGATGACCTGTGCTGGATCGTGGGTGATCTCCATGAACGAAACATCATGCGAGATCGCGAGGGAACACCGGCAATCATCGACGCCTTGGTCGGAAAGATCACACCGAAAGCCCGAAAGTCGCTTTCCTGGTTGAATCGAGCCTGCTTGGACGCGGAAGAATTTCGAAGCTCAGGGATTCGTCCCCGCGACACCTTTGGCGATGTTTCCGACGACGATCTTTAGCCTGCGCAACCAGAGCTAATTTTCCTTATCCTCCCACTCACTCTGTCCCCGCATTCTCTGCCGCTGCTTCCGCCGGTCGGCGCGGTGCTGGATCTGGCGTTTCTGCTTCGGGGTGAGTTCCTTCTCGCGGCGCTTCCAGGGAGCGGGACCGGCGTCGCCGGCCATGATGCAGCCGAGCGGGGTGACCTCGGCGACGATGTCGGCGAGATCGAATTGCTCGATCTGACCACGAACCTGGGAAGCGGACTTGTAGCCGACGGGGCTCTCGCTGAGATCGCCCTTGCCGTAATACCAGCGGATGTCGAGTCCGCGGGTGGCCTCGTCGATGGCGCGCTGGATCGATTTCTCGTCGAGGTCGCCGTTGGCCTTGCGGAAATCGCGCAGGGTCGCGGTGCGAGACTGGTTCCGGCCGGCGCCGTGCGGGGCGAAGCTGAGAAAGTCGGCGTTGTCGCTGCCGAGGGTCACCAGGATGGGCGCGGCCATGTTCAGCGGAATGAGGCCGAGCAACGGCCGGCCGGCCTCGTCCTTCCAGGCGGGGGTAGCGCCCTTTCCGTGGAGGAACTGGTCGCCGCGTTTCCAGACGAAGTTGTGTTCGTTGCCGAATTCGCTGACCCGCGTGGCCCCGGACCGCTCGAGAAAACGGGCGTGGATGGATTGATGATTGGCCTTCGTCCAGCGACCGACATACTGGAGCGCCTCCCAGTATTCCGCGCCGATCTCGCTCTCGGCATCGAGCCAGGCCGCCGCCTTGGGAATGTACTTCGCGGCGCGATCGGTTTCCTTGATCGCCGCCTTGTGTCCGCGCTTGTAGACCTGCGCGCCGAGTCCGCGGGAGCCGTGGTGCGTCACCAGGGTGTAGAAGGTCACGCCGTCCGGGTCGTCGAGCGCGGCGGCATCGCCGGCGGTGGCGGCGTCGTGGAGTTCGCGGGCGATGGACTCGTGACCGGCGTCGGAGAGGGCGTGGATGAAGGCTCGCGTCAGTCGCAGTTTGCCGAGGTAGGCGAAATGATTGCCGTCGCCCTGGTCGGCGAGGTGCATGGCGGCGTGTTCCTCGAGTCCCTGCAGGAACTTGTTGGACCAGACGCTTTCCTCGAGAACCGGGTGGAAGTGGCGGTCCTCCTTCTTCCGTCCGCCGAAGCCGAAGCGCGTGGAGGCGGTGAGATCGTCGAGCATT
>JAUIGT010000088.1 GCA_030432615.1 Verrucomicrobiia bacterium | reverse complement strand
GTCTTGGGATGCAGCAGGCAGGGCATGTTCGCCGGATACATCGGCCGGCCGGTGGCGTTCTCGCTGGTGCGGTAGCGAAGATCGATTTTCACGTCCGGTAGCTTGGCGGGAACGTGAACGAGGCCGTAGCGCTCGGCCTTTTCGATCACGGAAGCGTCGCGCCCGAAATCGGAAGTGGAGGTGGTCCCGCATCCCGCGAGGACCAGCGCCACGGCGGCGAGGGCGAAACAGGCTGGCTGACAGGCGACAAATGAAGGGCTGTGGCCCGATTTCTGGGAAGACTTCATTTATCAGAAATTATGGACATTTTAAAAAATTGAATTATCGTCCTTCGTTCGTGTTTCAGGATTCCAAGGATGTAATCCTGCGCGGACGGCGTGGCAAATCCCATCCGCCCGCGACTTTTTCCATCCCCCTGTTGACCATGAGCTTCGAGACCTTCTACTCGATCGTGTTGCCGGTCCTGGCATTCGTGATGGGTTCCATCGTGGGGTCGTTTCTCAACGTGGTCATCTACCGGGTGCCGCTTGGCCTGAGCGTGAACGAGCCGAAGCGTTCCTTCTGCCCGAACTGCAAGACCCAGATCCCGGCGTGGTACAACATCCCTTTGTTCACGTGGTTGTTCCTGCGAGGGAAATGCAAGTGGTGTGGTGTCTCGATCTCCCCGCGCTACTTCATGGTGGAATTGCTCACCGCGCTGCTGTTCCTCGCGGCATGGAAGGCGTTTTTCCCGGCGGACGCCGGAGCCGATACCGATCCCATGGTCCTGCTTCGAGGATTCGGTGTCGTCCTGTCGATGTGGATCCTGCTCTCGTTGCTGGTGGCGGCCACCTTCATCGACTTCGATCACTTCATCATTCCGGACTCGATCACCATCGGCGGTCTCGTGGTCGGACTCGTCGCCAGCGTGGCGTTGCCGGAACTCCACGCCGAGACCAGTCACTGGCGCGGTCTCTGGATGGGCGTCGTGGGCGCGGCCGCCGGATTCGGCCTGCTGTGGGTGGTGGTGAACCTGGGCAAACTGGCCTTCGGGCGCATCAAGTTCGAGTTCGACGAGCCGACGGAATGGAGCATTTCCCAACCCGATCCGGAGGAGAATCCGGTCATCCGGATCGGCGACGACGAGATGAGTTGGGACGAGGTCTTCTACCGCGACTCCGACCGGTTGGTCATGGAAGTGACCGAGGTCACCATCAACGGCGAAACCCGCGAAGCCGCCGAACTCGTGATTCAGGGCGAGACGATCAAGATCGATGGGGACGAGTTCAAACTGGAGAACGTGAAATCGATCTCCGGCAAATGCGTCCGGGCCACGGTGCCGCGCGAGGCCATGGGATTCGGCGACGTGAAATTCATCGCCATGATCGGCGCCTTCCTCGGCTGGGTGCCGGTTTTCTTCACCGTTTTCGCCGCCTCGATCATCGGAGCGGTGATCGGCTTGTTGCAGAAGCTCGTCGCTCGGGAGGAATGGTCGCGCCCGCTGCCTTTCGGCCCCTACCTGGCACTGGGGGCCATTCTCTGGATCTTCCTCGGCGAGGCGTTCCTGGCCTGGTACCTGGGACTGGTCGGATTTGGGAGTTGATCCGGCCGGGGCGGGGGCCGAGGGATGGAGGGTAGCCCGCGGTTTTCGATTCCGGGCAGCGCCCGATTTTTTTTCCTCTCTCCCATGCACGTCAATGGCACTCACTATCGCACCGTCTGGCCCGGCGAGGAACCGGGTGTGATCCGCATCATCGACCAGCGGAAGCTGCCCTTCGCTTTCGAGATCGAGGACCTGCGTTCGGTCGACGAGGTGGCTTCCGCCATTCGCGACATGCACGTGCGCGGGGCGGGGTGCATCGGGGCCACCGCCGGTTACGGGATGTACCTGGCGGCGATGGAGGCCAGTGTCGCCGATGATTTCGAGGCCGTGCTTCGCCGGCGCGCCGAGCAACTCATCGCGACGCGCCCGACCGCGGTAAATCTTCGCTGGGCGGTCGATCGGCAGCTCGCCGCCATGGCCGAAGTGGAGTGGCCGGGGGAAAAACTCGACGTGGCCGAAGCCACCGCCCGGGCCATCGCGGACGAAGATGCCGCGGCCTGTCGCGCCATCGGCGAACATGGCCTGGAGCTGATTCGGAAGTTGCACGAGGCGAAGCCCGATGGGGAACCGATTCACATCCTGACGCACTGCAACGCCGGCTGGCTGGCCTTCGTCGATCACGGTTCCGCCACGGCGCCGATCTACGCGGCACACGCGGCCGGCATCCCGGTCCATGTCTGGGTGGATGAGACGCGGCCGCGCAACCAGGGCGCCCGCTTGACCGCCTGGGAGCTGGGGCAGGAGGGCGTGCCGCACACGGTGGTCGCGGACAACGTCGGGGGACACCTGATGCAACGCGGACTGGTCGATCTGGTCATCACCGGCACCGACCGCACGACCTGGACCGGGGATGTGGCCAACAAAATCGGCACCTACCTCAAGGCGTTGGCGGCCCGGGACAACGAGGTGCCGTTCTACGTGGCGTTGCCGTCTTCCACTTTCGACTGGGAAATCGAGGATGGCGTTGCCGGGATTCCCATCGAGGAGCGGGGTGGAGAAGAGGTCAGTCACCTGGCCGGGTTGCACGAGTCCGGCGAGGAAACGGAAGTGCGTCTCGTGCCCGAGGGAAGCCGCACCGCGAACTATGCCTTCGACGTGACCCCGGCGCGCCTCGTGAGCGGGTTGATCACCGAGCGCGGGATCTGCAAGGCGCACCGTGACAGCATCGCGGTGATGTTCCCGGAGTGCGTCGCATCTCGCTGACTCGGAACTGCCGGCGATGGCGTGATTGCGGCACGGGCATCGCGTTTTGCGCTGTAACGGAAACGGGCTTCCGGGGTATAAAGTAGGTATCAGGGCGTTCCGTCGAAGGCGGTTCCGCTCGATTCTCTCTCCTCTTTTCCCAGCCATCGCCGTTTCCATGAAGCTGCTGCATTTCGGCCTCGTTGCCGCATTCCTGTCGTTCTCCGTTCCGGGGGTTGTCTCCGCCGGAAAAGCCAAGCCCGAAACGCCGGACATCCGCGAGGCCGCCGCCCGGATCGACCAGTTGATCGAAAAAGGGCTGAAGGAGCAGGGGATGAAGCCGAACGCCGCGATTGACGATGCGACCTTTCTTCGACGCGCCTACCTCGGCATCGCGGGGCGCATTCCGACCATCGAGGAGGCCGAGGCCTTTCACGACTCCAAGTACGAGCAAAAGCGCGAGCGACTGATCGAGGACCTCCTTCACAGCGAGGCCTACGTCAGCCACGCCTACAATTTCTGGGCCGACATTCTCCGCATCAATTCGGGGCTCGGCTCCGGCGCCCGCCAGGCGGAAGCCGCCTATCAGATCTGGGTGAAGCGCGCGCTGCGGGAGAACAAGCCCTACGACGACTTCGTCCGGGAGATGGTCAGCGCCCGCGGCTTGATCTGGGAGAACGGCGCGGTGGGCTACTATCAGCGCGATCGGGGAATGCCGCTGGACAACATGTCGAACACGGTGCGCGTCTTCCTGGGTACTCGCCTGGAGTGCGCCCAGTGCCACAATCATCCCTTCGATAAGTGGACGCAGATGGACTACTACAAGATGGCCGCGTTCAGCTACGGGATGGATGCCAACCGCTACGATTCGCCGAACCGCGACGCCTTGGCCCAATGGCAGCGGGAAGATCGCAATCGCCACTTCAACGACGTGCTGGGTGTCGAGGGCTTTCCCCAGATTCGCAACGAGGAGCAGATCGCCCGCTACACCGACAACAAGAGCTACGAGCGCTACCTCGCCCGCTACAAGATGACGGACGAGGAATTCCGTCGCATGGCGAAGCGTTCCATCGAAGCCTACGAGGCCTACGATCACGAATCCCGGGCGATGCGGAACGCCACCAATGAACTCTACCGTCCGATTCGCTACATCGCCGTCGGCGAGCGGGAAAAGACGCTCAAGCTGCCGCACGACTACCAGTATTCCGACGCCGAGCCCTTCGACGCGGTGAGCGCCGGTACGATGTTCGGAAAGGAGATCGATCTCGACAACATCGACGGCAGTGCCATCGACGCCTACGCCGAATGGATGACCTCCCCGGAGAACCCCACCTTCACCAAGGTGATCGCCAACCGGCTCTGGAAGCATGTTTTCGGGATGGGGGTTTTCGAGCCGGTGGACGAGCTGACCGATCAGACCATGGTCTCGAATCCCGAGCTGCTCTCCTACCTCGAAGAGCTGATGCGGGGCTTCGATTACGACATGAAGGCCTACCTGCAGGTGCTCTACAATACCGAGACCTACCAGCGGGCCGCGCACGGCGAGGAGATCGAACTGGGCACTCCCTTCTATTTCGCGGGACCGGTGCTTCGCCGCATGACTGCCGAGCAGATCTGGGATTCCATCGTCGCCCTGGCCCTGCCGGAAGCGGACAGCTATCGTCCGCGGCTGAAGGATCAACTCGCCAGCGTCGAGCGGGTGCGGAAGATCTACGAGTCGCTGGAGGGGCGGAGCGAGGAGGATTACGTTGCCATGGTGAAGGAACTGTCCGGAGCCCTGGAAAAGAACATGGAACGGCAGGAACTGGTTCGGACCGGGCTCTACGAGGCGCGGGAGCAGGAGAATGACGAACTGTATCGCGAGAAGCGGGACGAGTTGCGCGACCTGCAGCGGGAGATGAATCAGACGGTTTCCCGCATCGGCTACCAGCACATGGGTGAAAAGGTCGATGGTGGCGACCTGCTGGCGGCGATGGGCATGAGCGAAATGGTGATGGATGCCAGCATGGCCATGGGAGAGGGCGATGCCCGACCCAAGATGGAAAAGGCCGTGCTGACCAAGTTGCCGAAGCCGAAAATGCCGGAACCGCCCGCCGACCTCGATCGCAAGGAGGTGAAGGCGTGGAAGACCAGGCAGGCGAGCGAATACCGGACCTACCAGGGCCTCATTTCCCAGATGGCGCGGGCGTCCGAGTTGGAATCGCCGGCCCGCCGCGGTCATTTTCTTCGCGAGTTCGGCCAGTCCGATCGCGAGGTCATCGAGAACGCCTCCTACCACGCTTCGGTGCCCCAGGCGCTCAACCTGCTGAACGGTCCCATGGTGGAGGCGCTTACCAACAAGTTCGCCGTCTTCGGGCACCGTCTCCACGAGGCGGAAACACCGGAGGACAAGGCGCGCATGATGTTCCAGGCCATGCTCACCCGCGAACCGACCGAGCGGGAGATGGACCTGGTGAAGCACGAGATCGCCGAATACGGAGACAACGCCTACGAAGGCGTCGTCTGGGCTCTTCTCAACACCCAGCAGTTTCTCTTCGTCCAGTAATCGTTTCCCGTTCCTTCCTTTCTTGAACACCCGTCCCACCAGCCAGTCCAACCCAACACCGCAATGAACACCGCCTTTCGCGCAGACGAATTCTCCCGCCGCCGGTTCATGGAGACCACGGCCAAGGCCTTCCTCGGGGTCGGTGCCCTCGGCATGACTTCCCGCTCGCAAGCCGCGCTGGGACCGAATCTCGGTCTCCCGGAACGCGCGGGAGCCGCCAAGCACCTGATCTACCTCTACATGGGCGGGGGGATGACCCATCTCGACACTTTCGATCCGAAGCCCGGGCACGAGAACCAGGGGCCCACGAAGGCGATCCCGACCAATGTCGATGGCATCCGGATCTCGGAATACCTGCCCGGTCTCGCCAATCATGCCGACAAGCTGGCGATCCTGCGTTCGTTGACTTCGACCGCCGGTGCCCACCAGCAGGGGAATTACCTCATGCACACCAGCTACGAGGAGCGGGCCACGATTCGCCATCCCGGGCTGGGAGCGTGGTTGCTCAAGTACAAGGGGCGCCTCAATCCCAACCTTCCCGGTTCCGTGTTTGTCGGCGGAGACAGTCGCATCAACGGGGGGGGCGGGTTCTTCGAACCCCAGTACGAGCCGCTGGCGATCAACGATCCCAATTCCGGCCTCCGCAATTCCAAGCGCCGCGGCATGGACGAAGGGACCTTCTCGCGCCGTCTCGACCTGGCCCGGGAATTCGACGCCGATTTCCATTCCCGCTATGATCTCAAGAAGGTTCGCGCCTACACCCAGATGTATGACGACGCCGTTCGCATCATGACCAGCCGCGACCTCCAGGTGTTCGACCTCAAGCAGGAAGACGAAGCCACCCGGGCTGCCTACGGGGAGGATTCCTTCGGACAGGGCTGCCTGCTGGCGCGCCGTCTCATCGAGCACGATGTCCGCGCCGTGGAGGTCAGCTTCGGGGGCTGGGACATGCACAACAATGTCTTCGTCAGCGCGCCCGACAAGTGCGCCATTCTTGACCAGGCCGTGTCGGCCCTTCTCTCCGACCTCGAGCGCCGCGGGAAGCTGCAGGACACCATGGTCGTGCTGACCACCGAATTCGGCCGGACCCCGCGGATCAATCAGAACGCGGGCCGTGACCACTATCCCAAGGCCTTCAGTTCGGTGATCGCGGGCGGAGGAATCAAGGGCGGAATCACCTGGGGCAAGACCGATGCCGGCGGGGAAAACGTCGAGGAGAATCCGGTCAAGATTCCCGACTTCAATGCCACCATCGCCCACGCCCTGGGCTTGCCTTTGGACCAGGTGCTGTATAGTCCGTCGAAACGACCCTTCACCGTGGCCCACAAGGGCAAGCCGGTACTGGACCTGTTTGCCTGATTCTTACTTTCTGTGGTTGGAGGACCAACCGCCGTGAGCACCGAAGTGACTGCGACGGGCAGGAAGGAGAAGGCGATCGCTTTGGCGGTCGCCTTCTTTTTTGCCCGGGCGACCCGATCCCGCTCGATCAACGCGTGGTAGTTAATACCAGATCCAAACAAGATTTGGACGATTTGCGAGGCCTTCGGTTCTCGGGGCGAGGCGCGCTGAGGGAAGGTAGCGAGCTACCTGACCGAAGCGGAACGAAGCATCCGGGAGGCGAGGGCTCGCATCACAAAAAATAACCGAAGGCTAGAATCCCTTTTTCCATTTCTATCAATCGTCCAGAGGTTATTGGAATCTGGTATAAGGTCCTCTTCGGTCAGCACACGGGACAGGGGCACGTCGTGAGATTCGGCGGGAAGTCCCTCGACCAGTTGGCAGGAGAAACCGATTCCGAGTCGCTCCGCGTCCGGTCGTGCCAAGGCGAGGGCGCGATCGTAGAATCCCTTGCCGCGTCCCAGGCGAACCCCGGTGACCGGATCGAATCCGAGGCCGGGAACCAGGAAGAGATCGATCGAATCGATGGCGATTTCCGGTGCCGTCGCTCCGGGCTCCCTGATGCCGAAACTGCCTTGAGCAAGGTCGGACTGGGATGCGATCGGGTGAAACGTGAGTTCGCCCCCGCGAACCCGGGGAAAACACCAGCGGACCCCGAGTCCCGGCATTGCCAACAGCGGAACGAGGTCGGGTTCGTCCCGGAGACCGGCAAAGGTCGCCACCAGCGGTCGGGTTTCCGATGACTCTGGAAAACCGGTGGCGAGCAGGGAAACGAGACGTTTCCGGAGGGAAGCGGAAGCCGCCTCCCGTTCGGGTTCCGACAAGGCGAGGACGCGACCACGAAGTTCCCGTCGCAGCTGGCTTTTCCGGTCGCGCAGGGAGGTCATCGAGTTGCGAAATCTCGGGCGCGGAAGGATGGGACCGGTCTCGATTCAGGGGCGATACTCCGCCAGCGCGCGTGGCAGGAAACGCTCCAGTTCGGCGATCCGGACCTCGTCCAGCGGATGCGTGCTCAGGAAGGCCGGGGTGCTGCTGGTGTTGCCCGTTTCCACCCGCCAGGCGGCGAAGCGTTTCCAGAGCTCCACCGACTCGCGGGGATCGTAACCGGCCCGGGCCATGTAGAGCGCGCCGAGCTGGTCGGCTTCCAGTTCCTGCTTGCGGGAAAAACGCTGGACGTGCAGCAGGGCGGCTCCGCCGAGGGCCGCTCCGGCGGCGACCTGGCCCGCGGTGTCCATGTCCGTGTTGCGCCGTAGCATTTCCCCGGCCACCACGGCCACCCCGGTGGTGAGCGCTCCCTGGGCCATGCGCTCGCCCGAGTGCCGCGCGACGACGTGAGCCACTTCGTGCCCGATGACCGCGGCGAGACCGGCATCGGACTGGGTGATCTGGAACATGCCCGTGTGAACGCCGACCTTTCCACCCGGCAGGGCGAAGGCGTTGGGAGTCGGGTCTTCGAAGACGACGAACTCCCACTGGGCGTTCGGCACCGGCATCACCCGGGCGAGGCGACTGCCGACGCGTCTCACCTGGGCATTGTAGGTGGGATCCTGCGAGACTCGTTTCTCGCGCTTCATTTTCTCGAATTCGGTCAGCCCGAGTTGGGCCTCCTCTCCGGGAGAGAGCGGGTTGAACTGCTTGCGACCGGTATCGGGGACAACCGTGCAGGCGCTGATGACCAGGGCCAGGAAAAGGAAAGCGAGCGACAGGGAGAGGGGAAGGTGACGCATTCGGAATCCTACTACCGGACGGCGATCCCGGCAATCCCCGTTGGCCGAATGAAATGGGCGCCAGCCACCGCTATTTCATCGAATCAAGAACCACGAATGAACGCAAATGAACCCGAGCTCTACCGCTGAATTCCGAGTGGATTCCTGTGAATTCGTGTCGATCCGCGGTGAAAATTCGGATCTCACAAAGGGGCCTCAGAACAGCAGATCGGCGAGGGCGTTGTCGTCCAGCAGCGAGGGGTCCGTCACCGCCATCAACTCGCCCAGGTAATCCAGGTTGCTGATTTCCTGCGCGGGATCGAACTCGCTCGTGGTGCCGGTCGAGGCCAATTCGGCGGGCGTCGCCGTTTCCTCTGCGGCCGCCGGTGCATCGGGAGTGATCACCGGGTCCGCCGAAACCGGGGCCCCGTTGTCGGCCAACTGCGATCCCGAAGGGCCGAAGGCGTTGAGGGCGATCGCCAGCACGGCCACGGCCGCGATCGAGGCGATCACGGTGGAGGGAGAAGCGCTCAGCGTCTCTCGGAGCCAGGCCACGGAACGCGCCCAGAAACCGGACGCGGAAGACTCGGCCTCCAGGCGGCGGACTTCCCGAACCACATTGCGGGAGAAAAAGGCGCTCGGCTCGACGGGCCGTGACTCTTTCAGCATCTCCCAGACAGGGTCCTTGTTCTCGTCTTCGGGCGTGTTCATGGCAGGGCAGGGAATGAAGAGGAAAAAACCGCCTCTTCGAAACGATTCAACGCCCGATCCCGGGAAAAGTTGTCCGGAAAGATCGAGATTTCTGGAAATTTTTCCGCCAGCTCAAAGCTGGGGCATTTCCAGGAAGCCTTCCAGCTGCCGAATCCGGGTCGGATGACGCATCTTCCGGAGCGCCTTCGCCTCGATCTGGCGTATGCGTTCGCGGGTGACCTGGAACTGCTTGCCGACTTCCTCGAGGGTGCGGCTGTAGCCGTCGACGAGACCGAAACGCTGCTCCAGCACCGCGCGTTCCCGCTCGGTGAGGGTGTCGAGGACATCCTTGATCTTGTCCTTGAGCAGGTTCATCGAAGTGGTGTCGCTGGGGTCTTCCGCGCTCTTGTCCTCGATGAAGTCTCCGAAAGAGGTTTCCTCGCTGTCGCCGACCGGGGCCTGCAGGGAAATGGGCTGCTGGGCCATCTTGAGGACGGCGCGGACGCGCTGGACAGGGAGGTGAATCTCCTCCGCGATCTCTTCGGGGCTCGGCTCGCGTCCGTACTCCTGCACCAGTTGCTTCTGCACCCGCATCAGCTTGTTGATCGTCTCGATCATGTGCACCGGAATCCGGATGGTCCGGGCCTGGTCGGCGATGGAGCGCGTGATCGCCTGGCGGATCCACCAGGTGGCGTAGGTGGAGAATTTATAGCCGCGCTTGTATTCGAACTTCTCGACCGCCTTCATCAGGCCCATGTTGCCTTCCTGGATCAGGTCGAGGAACGAAAGGCCGCGGTTGGTGTATTTCTTGGCGATGGAAATGACCAGCCGGAGGTTGGCCTCCACCATCTCGTCCTTGGCCTTGCGGGCCTCTTCCAGCCAGGAAGAAAGTTCCTCGAAGGTGGCGTCGAAGTCTTCCTGGGTCATCCACACTTCCTTCTCGAAGGCGGTGCGGGCACGGGTGGCCTCGGCCTTGGTCTTGGCGACGCGAGCCCGGGAGGCCCGGTCGGTGATCTCGGCGCTCTGCTTGGCGAAACCTTCGGCGATTTCCACGAAATCCTCGGTGACCTTCTGCTTGAAGTAGAATCGGCCGTAGGAACGCTGGAGCCCCTGGAGAGTCTTCGCCCACTCCTTCTCCTTGGCGGAGCGCTTGGGTTCGTTCTTCTTGCGGAGATCGTCGTAGAGATTCGAGAGCGATTCGTGGGACTCGCGAACCTGGGCGCAGAGCTTGGTGAGTCCGCGCAGGTAGCGATCGCGATTCTCGATCTTCTTGTCGATGATGACGCGGTCGAAGCGCTCCTTGCCCTGCTCGAGGCGCTCGGCCAGGGACAGGTAGGCGTCGGCGATGAAACCGAATTGGCCGATGATCTTCTGGACCATCGTTTCGGCCTTCTCGATTCGCTTGGAAATGGCTACTTCCTCCTCTCGCGTCAGCAGGGGCACCTGACCCATCTGCTTCAGGTACATCCGGACCGGGTCATCGAGAATGTCGAGCTTGGCGTCGCGCTCGGACGGGCCGACGGAATCCCCACTCTCGCTGTTCTCTTCCTCCTCCTTCGCCTTGATGATCGGCGACTTGAGGCGATCGACATCGGAGGCGTCGATGATGTCGAACTCCATCGTCCGGAGGCGCTCGATGAATTCCTCGAGAATTTCGGGGTCTCCCGCACTTTCGGGAAGCGCCTCGTTGATGTCGTCGTAGGTGAGGTAGTCCTGCTCCTTGGCGAGCTTGATCAGTTCACGCAGCTTCTCCTGAAGCTCCGGATTGGCATCGATCCGCGAGGCGGTCTTCTCGGGAATCTCGGAATTCCCGGCCGGCTTGGACACCGTTTTCGAGGACCCGTTCGACTCCGAGTTCGCCATCACGTTGGCAGCCGACTTGCGGCGCTTGGACGGGGCTTTTTTCCCGTTTTTGTGAGTGGAGGATCGTCCTCTGGCGGCCATGGGTCTGCGCTGAGTGGGGAGGGGAAAGGGATCCCGGTCGCGGAACAACTCGCACCCTCATTGGGCGAGCGGCGGAATATCGTTGAGCTGCCGAGTGAGGTCAAGGAGTTCTTGGCTGAGCGCCGCCACGCGGTCGGGAGACAACTTGGGGTCCTTCAGCCGCGCCTTGATTCCGCGAATGCGGTTCTGCAGGGCCTGGCGGCGCAACGAGCGCAGGCAGTCGTCGGCAAAGCCGGGTTCCACGGGTGGAAGGGGCTCGCCCCGCAGCCGGGCCACGGCGGTCTGCTCGGGAGGGGAAAGATTCGCCGTGAAGGCCGCCACGCTCGCGTTCGAGTCGGGATCGAGATCCGCCTGCCAGAGGCGTGCCAGCAGCTCGGTACCCGGGAGATCCCTTAGGAAATCCGGGGGCGGCGACTGGGTGAGGTGGGCGCGGGCGGTGCTGTCGTTGACGAGCAACTGGCAGACGAGCCGGAGGGTGCGATTGGACAGGGTCTGTTCGAGGGATTGACCCTGTCGGGTCGGGCCGGACGCCTGCGGAGAGGGAGGGGAGGAGTTCGGGCGGGGAGCAGGCGCATTTCCCCCGTTCGACGGCTGATTTTCCCGTCTCGCCAGGGCGGCCTCACGCCGCTGCTGGCTCCGCTCGGTGCGGAGGGTCGCGGCCCGGGCCTCGGCCACGAGTTGGCGGACATCGGACTCGCCGACACCGAGTCGGGTGGTGACCCGGTTGATGAGCGAATCCTGGAGCATCTTGTCCTTCACCAGGGCAATGTTCTCGGAGAGTTCCCGGACAAAGGCGAGCCGGTCGCGGAGAGAGTCGAGATTCCGGGTCGAACCGTGGCGATCGATGAGAAAGTCGAAAAACTCGGGCGCTTCCTTGATGAGGTCGCGATAGGCCTCGGCGCCATTCTTGGCGATGAAGGAATCCGGATCCTCGCCCGGAGGAAGCGAGGCGACTCGCACGAGGACGCCTTCGGCGGCGAGGACGCGGAAGCCTTTCACCGTAGCGCCGTAGCCGGCCTGGTCGGAATCAAAACACAGGACCGCCTCGCCGGCGTCGCCGACCTGGCGCTTGAGCAGGCGGGCGTGCTGGTCGGTCAGGGCGGTGCCGAGTTGGCCGACGACATTCTCGATGCCGGCTTCGAAAACGCTGATCATGTCGATTTGGCCCTCGACGACGACGACGCGGTTCTCCCGGACGATGGCCCGCTTGCTCTTGTCGAGGCCAAAGACGGTCTTGCTCTTGTTGAACAGCGAGGTCTCCGGTGAGTTCACGTACTTTCCGCCCTTCTGATCGGGATGGAGGACGCGTCCGCTGAAGGCGATGACGTTGCCGAAGTCGTTGGCCACCGGAAACATCAGGCGGTGGCGGAAGCGGGCATAGGCGCCGCGGTTCGGGTTGTTCTCGTCCCGCCACTGGCAGAGGCCGCAGTCGACCAACTGCTTGACCGAGTAGCCGTTCTCCCTCGCCCACTGCACCAGCAGGTTCGAGTCCTCCGGGGCGTAGCCGAACTGCCACCGCTTGGCCACCTCGATGTTGAAACCGCGCCCCTTCAGGTATTCCCGGGCGGGCTGGGCCAATTGGGAGCGCAGCAGCATCCGATGATACCAGTCGGTCGCCTTGCTCATCAGGGTCTGCAGTTCCCGCCGTTCCCGGCGGCCGGCCTCTTCCTTGGCGTCGAAGGCCTGCTCGATGATGGGAATCCCCGCCCGGTCGGCGAGCCGCTTGACCGCGTCGGTGAAGGAGATGTTCTCGTACTTGCGGATGAAGGTGATGACGTCGCCGCCCTCGCCGCAGCCGAAGCAGTGAAAGATCTGGCGTTGCGGATTGACCCCGAAACTGGGCGACTTCTCGTTGTGGAAAGGGCAGAGGGCCACGAAGCGGCTGCCTGCTCGCTTGAGGGGGAAGTACGAGCCCACCACCTCGACGATGTCGGTCTCGTCGATGATGCGTTCGATGGTTTCTCGGGGGATTTGACCCATCGCTCGGTGGGGACGGAAAAATTCGCGCGGGGGTGACGGCTTTGTTTTGAACCGGCGCCGTATCGTTCTTAAGAGACTATTGAAAAAGACTGGAATGAAAAACCGCGGGTCATTTTGGTTGCCGGCAAGGCGGGGTGAAGGAAGGTAGCTGGCTACCTGACTGAAACTCAACGAAGCCGGCGGGCAAAAGGGCCGCGGCCCGAAGGGTCATTGAAATTTCCTCCGGCGAAGCCGCAAGCTCACCAACTCTTTTCCCCATGGATTTTTCGTTTCAGGGTTTTTCAACAGTCTCTTAAGATTGGATCATGCCTGCATCAACCGCCACTCGTTTCCGCCTCGGGCTTTTTGCCGCCATGATGGTCGCCGGCGTGGCCGGGCTTTCGCTGTCGGAGGACGAGCCGGCCGGGAAGGCGCCGGAACTGGAGGGCAGGGTGGTGGTGATCCGCCTCGATCATGAGGATCTCGCCGATGGCCGCCGTTTCAAGCACCTCAAGGACCTGCTGGCGGAGAGCGCGAAGGCGGAGGCGATCGTCTTCGATCTCAACGTCACCGGGGATTCCGACCTCGAGACCCACCGCCGGCTGCTGGAGGAGGTGCCGAAGATCGCGCCGAAAACCTACGCCTTCGTCAACCCCTCGGCCCTGGTGGCCGGCGCCATGCTGGCGGTGGGGAGCGACGCCATCTATTTCTCGCCGGCGGGAGTCATCGGCGGCTCCGGGCTGAGCGTGCGCGGCGGCGACTCCGAGCTGTCGGAGGAGGCCTTCAAGCGCGACTACGCGCAGCAGATTTCGGTGCTGGAAGCGCGCGCCCGCAGCCTGGCCAAGTTGAAGGGACACGATTCGGAGGTGGTGAAGGCCTTCATCGACAGCGAGTTCGAACTGAAGCGCGGTGACGAGGTGATTTCACCCAGGGGCGAGATCCTGACCCTGACCGCGGACGAAGCCCTGCGGGAATACGACGGGAAACCGCTGCTGGGGAAGGGGATCGTGGATTCGGTCGATGCGTTGATCGCGGCGGAGAAGCTGAAAGGGGAGCGTTTCGATACCTCGCCGGAGGCGTTTTACCGGGAGCAACGGGCGATCGAATTGGCCCCCTCTGGGACCGCCGACCTGACCGAGACGGAGGTAGAAGGCGCGACCCAGTCAGGCGATGGACTGTTTTCTCGCAGGGACGACGTCTCCTACGCCGGCAAGATCCTGGTCCTGCCGATCCGGCAGGAGGATCTCATGATGCCCGCCCGCTTCGAGTTCATGGAGCGGGCCATCAAGAAGGCGGCCCTCGACAAGGCTTCGGCGCTGATCATCGACATGAACACGCCCGGCGGCGCGGCGTGGAACACGGCGGAGCTGATGATGAAGAGCCTCGCCGACACGCCCTACCCGACGATCACCTTCGTCAATCCCAACGCCGTTTCCGCCGGTTCGCTCATCGCGATTGCCACGGACACGATCTACATGTATCCCGCCAGCAATATCGGGTCGGCCCTGGTGGTGTCCGGCACGGGGATGGACATCGGCGAGAACATGCAGCAGAAGGTCGATCAGATGATGATCTCGACCGCGCGCAACGTGGCTGAACTGAAAGGGCACAATCCTGACGTGGCCGAGGCCTTCGTGAACAAGGAAAAGGAGGTCGTGATCGAAGGGGTGACCGTTTCCGAAGCGGGCACGGTGTTGAACCTCAACGCCAACGAGGCCACCGAGATTCTCGACGGTCGCCCGGTTCTGGCCAAGGGCATCGCCCGCAGCATCGAGGAGATCATCGAGCGGGAAGGGTTGGTCGGGGAGCGGCTCGACCTGGAGCCGCTCGGAATGGAGGCCTTCGCCCAGTGGGTGCAGCGTTTCTCGCTCCTGCTCATCGTGCTGGGCATCGCGGGCGCCTACACGGAGCTGCAAGCGCCGGGGTTCGGAGTTCCGGGCGTGATTTCGCTGCTCTCCTTCGGGCTGTTCTTCTTCGGGAACTACGCCGCCGGCAACCTGGCCGGCTACGAGCTGGCCGTGCTCCTGGTGATCGGTCTGCTCCTCATCGGGGTGGAGATATTCATCCTTCCGGGGACGGTCATACCCGGCGTGGTCGGGGCTGTTCTCGTGCTTAGCTCTATCGGGATGGCGATGGTCGATCGGGTCGATTTCGAATACACGTGGAAAGGCCTGCCGGGCGCCGAGACCTGGGGAGCGGTGCTCGGGGGAGCGGTGACCACGGTATCGATCGGACTGATCGGCGCGGTGGCGTTGATCCTGCTGGCGATGCGTTTCCTGCCGGAGTCGAAGGCCGGCAGTTGGATGATCCTGAAGGAGGCCATTGCCGGGGGCGCCTCGATTCCCTCGGAAGATGGAACTCCCTCGAGCGCCGGATCAGCGGCGACCCCGAAATCCTATGTCGGTCTCACCGGAGAAGCCGCCACCGACCTGCGACCGGCAGGAAAGGGGCGTTTCGGTGACCGGCATCTCGACATCATCTCCGACGGAGAATTCATCGACAAGGGGACGCCGCTGAAGATCGTGAAACACGAGGGTTCCCGCATCGTGGTCGTGAAGGCCTGACGCGTACCGTTCGACCTGCCTCCTTCTCGGCGGGGCGGAGGAAATTCGTTGTCGTGACCTTCCTCCGCCACGCCCTCGGCGAGTGGCTCATACCAAATCCAAGAAATCACCTGACGATTCAGGGAAGGCAGAAAAGGGGATTCAGCCTTCGGCGTTTCTCGGAGATTCGGGTCGGTTCTCCCCGGTTGCTTCGTTGCTCGTCGGTTGCGATGC